>DASSBY010000035.1:0-10333 GCA_035698285.1 Fimbriimonadales bacterium
GCCGAGCTAGCATACGCAAATCTTTCGACATATTTCTCCTTCCCATTTTATTGGGACCTTTACACAATGCTAGACGCATCGACATTAGATAAAGTTCCGATCGAAGGGTGAACGCCATTTCCATGCAAACGCCGTGACCCTGCATCACTGGCCGATGTCGGGCCAGCACAGCGCTGCCTGCCGGCATATCGCAATAAAGTAAAATTGGGTCAACTTCAAAACAGGAAGGTAACTACGAATGACGGATTCGACTCTTTCCACCCGCTACGATCCCAAGCAGGTGGAGCAAAAATGGTACACGCGCTGGGAGCAAAACGGTCTCTTCGCCCCGCGCGGCGAAGGCGAGCCCTACTGCATCACAATCCCGCCCCCCAACGTCACCGGCAGCCTGCACATGGGCCACGCCCTTTGCTATTCCGTCCAGGATGTCCTTGGCCGATGGATGCGGATGCAGGGCCGCCAGGTGCTCATCTTGCCCGGCATGGACCACGCGGGGATCGCCACGCATAAAGTCGTCGAGGCCCAGCTCAAAACGGAGGGCCTGAACCGCTTCGACATGGGCCGCGAAGCGTTCGTCGAGCGCGTTTGGCAGTGGAAAGAGGAATCCGGCGGCACGATCCTGCGCCAATTCAAGCGCCTCGGCTTCGCGTTCGATTGGTCGCGCGAACGCTTCACAATGGACGCCGCCTACCACGACGCCGTCCTAGACGTCTTCATCGACTGGTTCCAGCGCGGACTAATCTATCGAGGCAAGCGCGTCGTCAATTGGGACCCCGGGCTACGGACCAGCGTCAGTGACATCGAGATGCACGACGAGGTCCGGCATGGAAAGCTCTACCACGTGCGCTATCCCTTTGAGGACGGCTCCGGAAGCATCACCATCGCAACGACGCGCCCGGAGACTATGCTTGCGGACGTCGCGGTCGCCGTCAATCCGAAGGACGCCCGATATGTAGGCCTTGTCGGCAAAAAGGTGATCCTTCCGCTTGTCAGGTGCGCCATTCCGCTGATCGCCGACGAATATCCCGATCCCGAATTCGGCACCGGCGCCGTTAAAATCACCCCCGCCCACGATCCCAACGACTTCCTCGTCGGCCAGCGCATGGGCCTGGATTTCAACGATCCAAAACAGGTGCCCGTCTGCATCGGCGAGGACGGCAGAATTCACTTCCCAGGTTCGCCTTACGACGGGCTCGACAGGTTCGAAGCCAGGAAGCGCATCGTCGCCGACCTCGAGGCAGAGGGATATCTCGAAAAAGTCGAGGATTACGATATTCCCCTCAAGATAAGCGACCGCAGCGGCCAAGTCATCGAGCCCTTGCTCAGCGAGCAATGGTTCTGCTCGATGCACTCGCTAGCCGCCCCGGCGATCGAGGCGGTCCGCTCCAAAAAGATAAAGTTTACGCCCGAAAGATATTCAGATGTTTACCTTCGCTGGATGGAGGACATTCGTGACTGGTGTCTTAGCCGCCAGCTTTGGTGGGGCCACAGAATCCCCATCTATTACGACGACGAATGCAAACCCATCGCCGCCAAGTCCGAGGCCGACGCGATGGCTATCGCAGGCGGCCCGGTCACCCAGGACCCCGACGTTTTAGACACTTGGTTCTCCAGCGCCCTGTGGCCGTTTGCGACCCTCGGCTGGCCGGAAAAAACGGACGACCTCGCAAAGTTCTACCCGTCGAATGTCCTCGTCACGGCCCGAGACATCATCTACCTATGGGTCGCGCGCATGATCATGGACGGCCTCGACCGCGTGGATGAAATCCCATTCCACGATGTGTACATCTACGCCACGGTGCTAACGGAGGACGGCAAGCGCATGAGCAAGTCGCTCGGCACAGGCTTGGATCCCCTGGAATATATCGACTCCTTTGGCGCGGACGCCATGCGTTTCGCGCTGCTCATTCAAACCGGGCATAACCAGGAAATACGCTTCGGAGAAAAGCGGATCGAAGAAGCGCGCAATTTCTGCAACAAAATCTGGAACGCGTCGCGCTTTGCTCTCATGCATTTAAATGGCGAAGCTCCATCCAAAATAGCGCCCGAGCGGCTCGAAGATAAATGGATACTAAGCCGCATGTCCTTTTGCGGAGCGACGGTAGAAGCGGCACTCCGCGAATACAACATGATGGAGGCGTGCAAAGCGCTACTCGATTTCTTTTGGTCGGAATTCTGTGATTGGTATATCGAGCTTGCGAAGCACCGGCTCGAGTCCGGAGAAGCGGCGCCGCGCGCGATTATTAGGAATATATTGGATCGATTTTGCAAATGGGCGCACCCATTTATGCCCCATATTACTGAGGAGATTTGGCATATGCTTCCGGGCGTCGATCCTGATGCTTTTCTCGATTATTCCGACTGGCCCGTCGGCGGTGAGCGCGACGAATCTGCGGAATCGGAAATGGCACGAAACCAGGAAATCGTTAGGGCGATTCGCAGCCTGCGGCAGGACGCCGGAATTACTCCTAAACAAACGCTCCCGCTGCTTTTCGCTTCCGGAGATAATTTCGACGCAGAAATTGTGCGCTCGCAAACTTGGTTTGGAAATATCGACCGGTCGACGCCGGAGGGCGCGTCGGTTGGGACTGTCGCCGAAGGAGTCGAATTTAAGCTGCCCCTGGCTGGCCTAATCGACAAAGGAAAAGAGCTCGCTCGACTCGATCGCGAAGAGGAAAAAATCTCGCGCGATCTCGACTCCACGCTTCGCCGATTGAATAATCCCGAATTCACACACCGAGCCAAGCCCGAAGTAGTCCAGCGCGATCGGCAAACGGCCGCGGACCTGCAGGAAAAGCTCGCCAAACTCGCCGAGCGTAGAGATCAAATAAAAGCGCTGCCGTAACACAGTGATTTATGGCGCCCCCAACAGGACTCGAACCTGTGGCCCACTGCTTAGAAGGCAGTTGCTCTATCCGCTGAGCTATGGGGGCGCGCGGCAAAGAAAGGTTACCCGCCGAGGCGTTTTTCCATATAGACGGCTTCGGGAAACGGATTGAACGTGTACGGATCGCAGCGCACAAATCCGAGCCTCTCATAAAGCAACCTCGCCTCCGTCATCGTTTCCAGCGTGTCCAGCCTCATCACCGTATATCCCTTGCGGGCGCCCATCTCGAGGATAGCCTCCGCCAATGCCTTGCCCATGCCCATCTTTCGAAGGCCAGGCCTCACGTAGAGTCGCTTCATTTCGCAGGCGCAGCCCGAAAGCGGCTTCAATGCCACGCATCCCGCCGCCGCGTTCCCGACCACCGCCATCAGGATCGCGCCCTCCGGCTCAGCATAAGCGCCCGGCAAGCCCGCAATCTCCTTGTCGAAGTCCTGAAAGCAAAGATCGAACCCAAGCCCGGCGGCGTATTCGAGGAGCATTTCCCGAAACTCGGCCAGCCGCTTTGAGCCATCGACGAGTGTCCACGTGCGTTCGATTTTTGGAAGATACCCCGCCGGTATAATTTGAATACAAAACTCTTAATGACAACGGACAAGTTTTCGAGCATCGAACAAGCCGTCGAGGACATCCGCCAAGGCAAACTCGTTGTCGTCGTCGACGACCCCGACCGGGAGAACGAAGGCGACTTTGTTATGGCCGCCGAAAAGGTCACGCCCGAAGCCATGAACTTCATGCTGCGTTTCGGACGTGGCATCCCGTGTATTCCAACTACAAGCGAGCGCCTCGCCCAGCTCGGAATCCCCATGATGACCAAGGCCAACACTTCGCGCCTCGGCACCGCCATGGGCGAAACCGTGGACGCCATGAAGGGCACGACGACCGGAGTATCGGCGTTCGACCGGGCGGCGACGGTGCGCGTTTTTTCCGACCCGGTGGCCAAACCGGAGGACCTGGCGAGGCCGGGACACGTCATTCCTCTCCGCGCAGACGCCGGCGGCGTTCTCAAACGCGCAGGGCATACCGAAGCGACCGTCGACCTTTGCGTGTTGGCGGGCATGCAGCCCGTCGGCGTCCTGTGTGAAATCGTCGATGAAGACGGTTCGATGGCGCGCCTCCCGCGGCTGGAGGAAATCGCGGCCAAGCATGGCCTTTCCCTCATCGCTATCAGCGACTTGATCGCCTATCGCCGCCGAACCGAGAAGCTCATCCGCCGCGAAGCGGGCCCCATCAAGTTTCCAACGCCGTACGGCGAATTTACGCTCTTTGCCTACGCGAGCGACGTCGACCCCGCGCCGTTCCTCGCCCTCGTCATGGGCGACGTGGCAAATGGCGACCCCGTGCTCACGCGAATGCACTCGAGCTGCGTTACCGGCGACGTCCTAACGTCGTTGCGCTGCGACTGCGGTGACCAGCTTCGCCTCGCCCTCGAGAAGATTGGCAACGAGGGCCGCGGATGCCTCGTCTACATCGCCCACGAAGGTCGAGGCATCGGCCTGATGAACAAGCTCAAGGCATATGCCCTCCAGGACGGCGGCCTCGATACGGTGGAGGCGAACGAAGCCCTCGGGTTCAAAGCGGACTTGCGCGACTACGGCCTCGGCGCACAGGTTTTGCAAGACTTGGGAATTCACAAACTGCGCCTCATGACGAATAATCCGAAAAAGCTTGCCGGCGCCGAAGGCTATGGGCTCGAAGTGGTCGAAAACGTGCCGCTGCGAATCGAGCCGCATCGCCACAACGCTCGCTATCTTGAGACGAAGCGCTCGAAATTGGGACACCTGCTGCCGAAAAATGGCTCGGACGATTGAGGGCCAAATGGACGCGAGCGGCAAGCGGTTCGCGATCGTCGCTTCCCGCTGGAACGAGCTCGTAACCAAAGAACTCGTCGCCGGGGCTCAGCGGGCTTTTCGGATGCACGGCGGCGAAGAGGCGCACCTCGCCTGGGTTCCGGGCACGTGGGAAATCCCGGTGGCCGCCGCCGAATTCGTCCGGAAGGGCTGCGACGCCATTGTCTGCGTCGGATGCATTTTGCAAGGTGCGACGATCCATGCTTCCCAGCTTTCCAATCAAGTCGCCGCGTCGATCGCTGACCTATCGCTTACTTCGCGCGTGCCGATTACTTGGGGAATCTTGACATGCGACACTCAGGAAGAAGCCCTCGAACGCGCCGGCATGAAACTGGGCAATAAGGGCGAAGAAGCCGCAAAAGCCGCCATAGAAGCCGTCTCGGTAAAAGAGCGCATTTAGAATTTAATTCTATCATCCTGGCCCAAGGTTGACATGAAAGAATCACCGATCCCATTCGCGTTCCAACTTTAGCTGCATATGTGCGCTCACCAAGGCGTCGATCCTCGATTTTATCGCGTCTGCATCATTTTCAAATTTGTCGAATGCCATGGCTGCCCATTCCGCATATTCTGTTTCCAAGAGTATTTCGTTGGCGTGTAGAAGCATTGCCAAGACGTTGGCATATGTAATTTGATCTTTAAATGCCCTGTGGTTCTCTGAAAGATAGCCGTGATCGTAAATCGCGGAGTCTTCCTCCAAAAGATATATCCCTCCGCCGCCGCCATCCGGTGTCCAGGGCGGCACCGCCGGGCATTCATTTTCTCGCCATATCAGGCCCGAAGCAAAAACCAGCCACCACTGCGCCCGACCTAGCGTCGACACGTCCATGAGCCGTTCGAGGATGTCTTCAAGAATAGGAACCGATTTGCCGAGTGAATTGAAGGACCACAAGGGTCCGTGCAGGTCATTGGGAGCATCCGGGCCAAGATGCGTCGTTCTAAGCTCGCCGGCCCAGGCATCGACGCCATCCATATATGCATCTATCATCCAATGGTAAACATGCTGCCGGCACTCGACGTTCATCATTTTGTAGAGAGCCGCGCCGTGGTCTACGGCATGATAAAAGTCGCATTCGCCCTCGGGCCCTCCTTTTCTCGATAGCTGTCCTTCCCACCACAGGATGAGCGCAGCCGGGAACAAATAGTCGAATAGTTCTTGCTGCAAGGTAGCATAACAGAGATCCATGAGGTAAATGGATAACTCCCTGGCGCCGATCTGATGCCACTGCAAGCGCGCAAGCGCCTCGAGCTCGCGCTGCAGGCAGTCGAACTGCTGTTCGGTTACCTTGCCCGGCGCCACAGGAAATCCGAAGATTTCCTGCAGCCTGCGCACCATCGGCCGGTCGTAAAACTCAGGCGATTCGTGCTCAGGTGTCATGGTCGAGGTTGATGTAGCCTTCGGCCATCTAAGCATATCCTGTTTTTCCCCGACGATTGCCGCTGGCGGGATGGCCGCGCTTCGCCGGCTTCGAAAAAATGGGCCGAAACAACTACGCCGGTACGTCGAGGAGACGCTCCGGTTCATTTGACACACTCGGCACTAAAATTATTCAATCATAAAATTTTGCGGCTTCAAATTCCTGTCAATGTATTTGCAAGCCTGCGATACCCAACTGCGGAAGGTTGACATCGACGCTCCCTGCGACCCATATCCTAACCGCGAAAGCGCCCGCGAAATACTTGGTTGACCGAGAGCGGCCGTCCCGAAAAAAAGCGAAGTGATGATGATGATCGATTTGTGGGCGTGCCCGAGCTTGGCTCTCGCTTTCGAACTTCTCCGAAGGCCCCGCCCCTCCGAGAGCCTGAAATGAACGCTAAAACTGGTGAAAGTGAATGAATGCAGCCCCGACGGGCGCAATCCGTCACTTCGAGGCCCGAGACACCCTTCGACAAGGCTCACGTGGAATTCCCGGAGGGCAGCCAGACCGAGGCGCGGGGAACTCTGGCGGCGCATAGGCTATTATTCTTACCGAGTGAAAAGTCGCTGGCTGCCTTACGGTTTGATGTTCGTGGTCTGCTTTGCCGGAGTTTTCGCGGCGCTCGTCCTTCATGACAAGTTTACGGGCGCAGGCGGCGCGGCCAGCCTGAAGCAGCTCGTCCAAACGACGCCCGTTCGGTATGAAAAGCAAGCCGGCGAGATCGCCTTCGAGGAAGCCACGGACAAGCTAATGCCAGCGGTCGTCAGCGTTGACGTCTTGCAGTCTTCGCCACTCTCGGATTCGCCCGAGATGCGTGGCCAAGGTTCCGGAGTCATCATCACCGGCGACGGCTACATCATAACGAACAACCACGTTATCGAGAACGCCGACGAAATTCTGGTTAACCTCATGAACCACAAGCAGTTTCGCGCGACCGTGGTAGGCAAAGACGGCATCGCCGACCTGGCGCTCCTCAAGGTCAACGCGACCGGCCTGCCCGCCGCCGAGCTCGGCGACAGTGACGATACGCAAGTGGGCCAGTGGGTACTCGCTATCGGCAACCCGCTCGGCTACGAAGGCACGCTGAGCGTCGGCGTGATCAGCGCGCTCAACCGGGACCTGCCCGGAAGCCGAGGCAGCGCGCCCTTGGTCGGCGCGATCCAAACCGACGCGGCGATCAACCAGGGCAACAGCGGCGGTGCGCTCGCCAACGTTCACGGCCAGGTCATCGGCATCAACACGGTGATCGCTTCGCCCAACCGGGGAAGCGTAGGCATCGGGTTCGCAATCCCGAGCAACCAAGTGCGCCGCGCGGTAGACGATATCCGTAGGTACGGCCGCGTTCGCCATGCCGATCTGGGAATCACGCAGTTCGCCGAATCCTTCCTTCTGCGGCATCCGGAATTCGAGGAGCAGATCGGCCCGAACCCGCCGGAGAACGGCCTGATAGTCGGCGACATAGCCCCTGGCTCGCCGATCGACAAAGCCGGCATCGCCAAATACGACGTGATCACCGCGATCGACGGCAAACCGATGCGCACGGCTAACGACTATGTCACCTACCTCCTCAAGGCGAAGCTCGGCCAAGTCGCCCACATCGCCTACTGGAGCCGAGGAAAAGACAAGACGGCCAACGTAACTCTCGCCGAATTAGATCGCTAATGCAACGCAGGCAAGATGCCTGCGTTGCATTAGCTTTCCTTAAGGTTAGTGCTTTACGAACCCTTCGAGCGCGATCGTGTGTTCGTGGCGATCCGCGTTGTAGCTGATCGTGTATTTCGTGGGGAAATATTTGCAGCCCTTTGGATACATGGACGGCTGCTTGATCGGGGCTTCGGCGTTCGCTTTGCTCTCAAGGAACGACTTGGCGATCATCGGTTCGATGAAGTTGACCTTGCCGTTATACGAACCGAAGATAAACGTGTGCGTAAACGGAGACCCATGGAGCTCGGGCGAGGTTACGTCCACCCAGTGCGCTCCCATTCCTGGGACTTCGCCGCCCGGCGCGTAGATATAGTTTTGTGGGAAATTCGCGGGTGCCGGCTTGTTCTGGCACATTTTGATGCCCTGGGGGTCGATCGTAATCTTCGACAGTTCCTTCTCGCTGGTGAAGTGGAAATGGAAGTCGAAGTGAGGAACGTCGTACACACCGGCGGGGATATGGCCAACCGGGTTCCAGTCGACCTCGACGTGGTCGATGCCCGTCGCTTCCGTACCTTTCGGCATGGATAGTTTGTAGGGATAAGCGTCCATGGGGATGCTGGGCTGATGCGCTGGCAGACCACTAAGCCCGGTGTCGGTGAACGTGATTCCGACGACAAGGGGAGCGCCTGCTTCGTCGAAGGTCGCCCACGTCCGAATCGTCCCGTTTCCAAAAATAGCCAGACCGCCCAGAACCGGACTCGAGTCCGCAAATGCGGCGCCGCCGGGCACGCAAAACATAGCAGTGGCGGCCAGGCCGCCGAGTAGATGTGTTTTCACAGATATCCTCCAGAAAAAAGTTTTTCTATCTATTATTGTGTCTCAATTCTCAAACGGTTTGCGATGCTCAAGGGACCTTCGGACCAGTGAAACCGTGCAGGTACAATGCCGGTATGGGTGTCAACATCGTCCTGCCTTCCGCGCTGGCCGCGATCACCGGCGGCGTACGCTCGATGGAAGTCGAGGCGGAAAGCGTGCGTGGGGCCCTAGCGCAAGTCGCCACTCGATTCCCTACCGCGGCATCGCGATTGCTGGACGACTCTGGCAGCATCCGTCGGCATATCAACGTTTTCGTCGGCGAAACGAACGTCCGCGATTTAAACGGAATCGATACGCCGCTAAAATCCGACGATGATGTAATTATTATTCCGGCGGTTTCCGGAGGGTAGCTTTTTTGGACAAAATAATCGTCAATGTTTCGGGTGGAAAAGATCATGTCGGCGAAGCTTGGATTTGGAGGCTAAGCCGCGAATTCAATATCCGCGTAAATATTTTGAAAGCGAATATAGACCAGGATTATGGCTGGATGCAATTGTCGCTCGAAGGGCCGCTGGAGGAAATTCAACGCGCCACGGCGTGGCTGCACACGACCGGTTTGCACGTAGACCCGATTCAGCGTTCCGTCGGCGCGTAGTGGAAGACCTTTTTTCGCCGTACCTACCGGAAAATTTCGACTCTTTTTGGCACGAGACTGTGGAGGAATGCGAAGCGGTTTCCGTCGATTTTTCTCGCACATCCAGCGAATTGCAGCCGCTTCCATCCCACGAAGTTGAGCTTCTCGAATTTACCGGAATGGCCGGACGGCGAATAAAAGGCTGGATAGCGACGCCAGAATCGCCGGTCGGAGCTTTTTTGTGGATCCCAGCCTACGGTCGGGAGTCGCATCTTCCGAACAAATATTCGACGCGTGAGGGGATGATCTCCGCAAGTTTCAACTTGCATGGATTAGGTGCGTTCTTGCAAGAGGAATATGACCCAAAGCGGGGATATTTTTCGAAAGGCATCGCCGATCCGCATACCTGGGTTTTCAGGAGGATGACCCAGGACTGCCTTATCTCGCTGCGCGTCCTTGCCGAGCAGGCCGGAGTCGAACGCTCTCGAATATCCGCGGCCGGACTCAGCCAGGGCGGTGGCATGGCGATCTGGGCGGGCGCTCGGTCCAACCTTGTTCGCAGCATCGTGGCCGACCTCCCATTCCTGTCGGCGATGCGCCACACTTTTTCGCAGCAGATTTATCGTTATCCGCTGAAGGAAATCACCGACTTCGCCGAAACATTGCCCGGTGGGATGGAGGCCGTTCTGCGCACGATTGCATATTTCGACACGGTCAACCAGGCCACGCGCGTGCGGAAGCCGACGCTTGTTAGTCTCGGGCTGCGCGACCCGGCCGTGCGTCCTGATACCGTGCGTGCTGTCTACCGCGCGCTTCCCTCCGAAAAGAAGCTGGTGGAGTATGAATCTGGCCACGACTGGAATCCGAAAATGATCGAAGCCGACCGCGATTGGATGACGACGAAATGACTGCGGAACCCGTCTTTTGTAATCGAAACAAGTGAACGAGCCCTGCGGTTTTGAAACCATTTGCCAGCACGTCGGTGAGGAGACCTCGTATGCCAACGCGGTCAACCCGCCCATTTTCCAAACCTCCCTTTTCACGTTCGACGACATGGACGCTTTCCTGCAGAAGGAATCCGGCGCTA
>DASSBY010000036.1:0-5812 GCA_035698285.1 Fimbriimonadales bacterium
GGATTTTGGGCGCCGAGAAGCTGGAGTATGCCGGTGAACCGAAGTTCGACGGCCTTTCGATTTCTCTGACTTACATCGACGGCGTTCTCGAGGTCGGAGCGACGCGCGGCGATGGCTCCGTGGGAGAGACGGTCACTCACAACGTTCGCACGATTCGAGCGATCCCACTGCGACTGATCGGGAAGTACTCCGGCGTCATCGAAGTCCGAGGGGAAATCGTGCTCGATCATCGGGAATTTGCGCGCGTCAACGCCGAGCGCGAGGCAAACGGCGAGCCTGCTTTCGCAAATCCCCGCAACGCTGCCGCCGGGACGATCCGGCAATTGGATCCAAAAGTCGCCGCGGCTCGCAAGCTGGCCTTTTGGCCATGGGGGCTGGGCGAAGCTTCCGGAGTCGACGTTGCGTCGCAAGCCGACTTATATCGCTGGCTTGGTGCGGTGGGATTTCGCTGCCATCCATTGGTTCGCGAACTGAGCGGCATCGATGAGGCGATCGCTTATGCAGAGGAGATCGTGGCAGTCCGGCGGGACCTACCGTTCGATATTGACGGGGCGGTCATCAAGGTGGCAGATTGGAAAACGCAGGAGCGTCTGGGCTCGACCTCGCACGGGCCGCGATGGGCCATCGCCTACAAATTCGCAGCCGAGCAGACGACGACCGAGCTTCTCAACATCGCGTGGACCGTCGGGCGAACGGGCGCCGTCACACCGCTGGCAGAGCTCGAGCCCGCGCAGGTAAGCGGCGTTACCATAACGCGCGCCACGCTGCATAACCTCGATGATTTGCTGCGCAAGGATGTACGTGTCGGCGACACGGTTGTCATTCAGCGCGCAGGGGACGTGATTCCCGAAGTGCTCGGGCCGATGCCAGACAAAAATCACGCAAAGCGGCCGATTCCGGAAGCGCCCACGCACTGCCCTGTGTGCCGAGAAGCGCTGGTTCGAAAAGAGGGCGAGGCTGTACTGCGGTGTGTGAACCGCCTGTGCCCGGCGCAAACGGTGCAAAAGATCGTGCATTTCGCCTCGCGGTCGGCGATGGACATCGACGGGCTCGGGGAAAAGCTCGTAATCCGGTTTCTCGAGGAAGGGCTAATTTCGGATGTCGCGGGGATCTATCGGCTTCCGGCGTATAGCGAAAAACTCGAATCTATGGAGCGGCTCGGCGCCCAGAGCGTGGCGAACCTGCTCGCTCAAATCGAGGCTTCAAAAATGCGGCCGCTGGATCGGTTTCTTTTTGGGCTTGGCATCCGGCACGTCGGGTCGACCGGCGCATATGCTTTGGCGCAGCATTTCAAGACCATCGATGCGGTTCGCCTGGCGACGTATGAGGACCTCATGGCGATCCGCGATGTTGGCCCAAACACCGCCGGAGAAATTGTCGAATTCTTCCAAGACGAAGAGAATGCGCGGCTGCTCGACGAACTGATTGCGCTCGGCGTCGCTCCGGAACCTGTTGCCGGTCCTACGGGCGGGCTGTTTGCGGGGAAAACGGTCGTATTCACGGGCAAACTGGAAAACATGACCCGGGAGGAGGCACAGGAAATCGTCCGTCGAAACGGCGGGGCTGCGGCCGGCACCGTTTCGCCGTCGACGGATCTCGTCGTCGCGGGTCCCGGAGCGGGTTCTAAGCTGGACAAGGCGCGGGAAGCAGGCGTTGAAATCATAACCGAGGGCGACTTCCTCGCGATGATCGCCGAGTGAGCGAGGTTGTATCCGATCGGGAGCTCGATGTCTCTGCGATTCTCACGAGCGGGCAAGTGTTCCGCTTCGGCAATCCGAGCTGGTCGGATAGCTGGTGCGGGGTAGACGGCTCGAACGTGATCGAGGCGACCCGAGATGAAGGAGGGTGGCGCTTGTCTTCACGACCGGATGGCTCGGCTTACAAGCGGCTCTTTCGTCTGGAATGCGACATGGCCAAAATTCGACGAGCCATAGGCCAAGCGGATCCGAGATTCAGGCCGATGCTCAAGCGAAATCCCGGTCTGCGTGTGATTCACTGCTCGCGCGCGGACGAAACGCTATTCAGCTTTCTTTGCACGGCGAACAACCATTTGCCTCGGATTACCCGAATGGTGCGCTGCCTGGCGGCGCTAGGGGCCGAAATCGAGCCCGGCATGTTCGTTTTTCCGGAACCGCCGCTGATCGCCGCAGTCCCCGAGAAAGACCTCCGAATGCTGGGGTTCGGATACCGGGCAGGTTCGATAGCGGCGTGCGCCCGGGTCTTGTCGACGCGAGGGGTGGGATGGTTGGAAGGCTTGCGAGAGGGCTCATATGCAGATGCGCACGCGGCGCTTTGCGAACTGCCGGGCGTCGGTCCCAAGATTGCGGACTGCGTTTGCCTGTTCGGGCTGCACTTCGACGAGGCGGTCCCGCTCGACGTTCACCTTTGGCGAGCGGCCGCGCAGCTTTATGAGCCGGAACTGGTAGGTACGGCAATCACGCCACAGAGATATCGGCGCGTGAGCACGACGTTTCGCGATATCTTCGGTATTCATGCAGGGTGGGCTCAGCAGTTTCTCTTCTACGAGGCGGTGTCAGCGAAGTACCGTGCGGAAAGTACCTACTAAAATTACCTGTTTATCTGCCAATTTATACCACATTTCGGCCATTCCGGAGTATCTTATTAGGATGAAGGAACTGAGCACGAATACAGGGACTTTTAGTTATTTTGCTCGATCGGTAGCTCGCATCCTTAAGGGCGCGCCCGCGAAGAAGCTCGGCGCGGCTTTAGCTTTCGGAGGAATTGTTGGCTTGACGCCCCTAAGGGCGCAAGACCGCAGTTGGGATGTTGAGGTTTTTCGCGACTACTTGATCGGCGTTTTTAAGGCAGAGGCGGTCGGCGGCAGCTGGCTGCGAGACACTGGGCAGGTCAGCGACGGTCAATACAGTCTGAAGACTGTGCTTCCTCCAGGAAAGTTCCTGCACCTTTGGCATTCCTGGGGCGGCGCAGTTGTCACCGGGGCCACCCTGGTGGACTTCTACATTTACGCGGGAAATACGCCCATCTTTGACCAGATCGGCATCCAGGTGACGATGTCGAACCAAACAGGGCCGCAGAAGCGGCTCTCTGACTTCGCAACGCAAAATGTTGGCGGATGGACGCACGTTACGATCAACAAGAACCTGCTTGGGATCGGCAACGGGCGCTTCTATGCCATCGACTTCAAGAATTTCTCCACTTCAACGATGAATCTCTGGTTCGACGAAATTCGCGTCGACCGGACCGTTCCCACCACGGCAAACCTTAGCATCAACCCAGCGTCCGTAATCCGGTCGTTGGACACACCGATGTTCGGCGCCGCAGCCAACGTCTGGGATGAGCGGCTCGACGATCCTTCGACGAAGTTCCGATTGAAGGAAGCCGGCGTTCTCAGCATGGGATACCCGGGTGGCACCAACGCAAATCGCTATGATTGGCGCACGAACCAGGACGTTCAAAATGGCGCGATCGGGCTCGTCGACACGAATACCTTTCTTAAGGTGGCCACGAACATCGGGGCGCAAGCGACCATTTCCGCAAATTACGGCTCTGGCACTCCGCAGGACGTGGCCGACTGGGTCTACTATGCGAACATCGTGAAGGGCGGCAACGTTCTGAAATGGACGATCGGAAACGAAAATTACGGCTCGTGGTCGTACGATACTCACACATTCCAACACGATGCCCTTACGTACGCTCAATTCGTGCAAGATGCGATGGCCCTGATGAAGGCTGTAGATCCGCGCGTGCAGATTGGCGTTACGGCCACTTGGAGCGAATTCGCCTATCCCCAGCGGCGAACGGTTCAAAACCCAATCACTGGGACGTGGACAAATGGCTGGACTCCGGTCTTATACACGGAACTACGCGAGCGCGGAATTCTCCCGGATTTCATCGAGATGCATTTCTATCCCACCGGTCCGTTTGCCGAGGGAGATAACTATTTGCTGCAATCGACCGAGCTTTGGGAATGGGTAGTTCCGCCCGCAGAGCGACTATGCGAACAATATCTTGGCCCTGGCGGGGACAATATCCCGATTTACCTGGGAGAGAACAATGGCAACTTCTTCTTGCCTGGGAAGCAATCGACTAGCATCGTCAATGCCCTCTATCTGGTCAGGTCTTGGACCAAGGTGGCGTTGCAGGGCGTGCGCGGCTTCAGCTGGTGGAATATACACCAGCAGGTGGAGACGACCGGCAACAACAGCCCGCTCCTCTACGGCTGGCGGGAGTATGGTGACTACGGAGTAATGTCGCGAGCTCGGCCGGTGGACGACGCGCCTCCATTGAACGAGAGGTATCCAACCTTCTTTGCGCTAAAGCTCCTCAAACTGCTTGCGCGACCAGGAGATACTCTCGTCCAGTGCAGTTCGGACAATGAACTCCTTTCGGTGGTTGCTGCCAAATCTGCGACTACTGGAAAGGTGAGGCTTCTCATAAGCAACTTGTCGGGCACGATCGAGCGTCAGACGTCGATCAGATTTACGAACTACAATCCGACGGCTTCCATGTTGATCTATCGGTATGGAAAGCAGGAGGATTTGGCTCAATCTGATTTGAAAGTTATGAAATTGCGCACCCCTGGTCTTTTCCCGGGGGCCCCCATCAAGATGACCTTCCCGCCCTACTCGATGACGCTCATCGAACTGTAGAATCGGGCGATTCGATAAAGGAGCCGGGCATCCACCGGCTCCTTTTTTATGTCGGTATACTCGGCTGATGCGGTTCAGTTTTCTTATTTTTACGGCTGTTATCGCATCCTGTGCGGCCGTTACGCATTCGCTTCAGCGTCAAGCTGCGGAAAGGGGCCAGTTGTGCTCTTTGAAGAACGTCAAGGTCGATGAGAGCAGCGGGGTGGCCGTTTCGCGCCGTGCGAGGGGAATCTATTGGACCCACAACGACAGCGGGGACGGGCCGAACTTCTTCGCCTTCGATTCCAACGGCGCAGATCTCGGAACCTACACTTTGAAGGGGGTCGACGCATTCGACTGGGAAGACATGGCATCCGCAAGGATCGACCGGTCGCCATACCTTTACCTGGGAGACATTGGGGACAACATCAGCCAGCGCAAGCGGGTGAGAGTGTATCGGGTGCCCGAGCCTGAGGCAATGCCGGGGAGCCATGCGGTCACAAAATTTGAAACGTACATCTTGACATATCCGGATGGAGCACATAATTGTGAGACGCTCTTGGTCACGCCCAACGGAGACATTCAGCTCGTTACCAAAAACGACTTTGGGCTATCGGCGGTTTACGAAGCCAAGCGACCCAGCGGATCGGGAACCTATTCGATGAAAAAGATCGGCGATCTGAAGATCGAATCGAGCAACGTTTACGGACATATGCTCACCGGCGGCGATATAAGTTCGGACGGAGATGCGGTGGTTCTGCGCACGTATATGGGTGCGCTGCTGTTTCGAAGCAAGGATATGCAAGCTTGGTTTAGGGCCACCCCCACGCCGATCACGCTCACATTGGAGCGGCAAGGCGAAGCAATTTGCTTCGACCTTGCCAACCATCGTTTCCTGACAACCAGCGAGGGATCTCCTTGCCGAGTGTCGTTCATTAAGATCCCGGACTAGTTAGCGGTTCTCGTTTCTAATGTCGACGCCGAGGCTTTCGGCGAGGCTCGAGATGTCGCCCACATCGGTGTCGTCCGATTCCTTGACTTCTTCAGGCAGTGTCGCAGCTTCCTCGGTGTCTGTCTCGACCAGGGAGGTGATCGATTGGGAAGCCCAATCGGGCTGCCGTGTAAGCTCTACAGCCACGTTGCGATAATCCGGGAAGCCCGTGCCTGCCGGGATAAGCCGGCCGATAATGACATTCTCTTTG
>DASSBY010000037.1:0-6960 GCA_035698285.1 Fimbriimonadales bacterium
ACGGAGGCGGTCCTTTTCGCGGCGAACAGGACGACTGCGCTCGATGTGACCAAAGCGCTGGGAGTTGTGCTACTCGCCGCCGCAAAAGCGCGCCTGTCTTGGGCGGAATATACGCCTCCTCAGGTCAAGTCCGCCGTGACGGGCTCAGGCAAGGCGGACAAAAAGCAAGTGCAGTTTATGGTGATGCGGATGCTTAATCTGGGAGAAGTGCCAAAGCCGGACGACGTCACCGATGCGCTCGCTATCGGCATATGCCATGCCCTTTGCGCACGGCCCAACATAGGTTGAGGGGTATCCTTTTCGATGCCCGTCGGAGTCCCGCTCGGGCACGAGGTCCTCATTGTCTTACGATTCATGGATGAACGCGCAAAGGGTCGCCGTTATGGGCGCCGGCACGATGGGCAGCGGCATAGCCGCTCATCTTGCGAACCTCGGTTTTGAAGTCACGCTCTACGACCTAACGCAAGAGTCGGCGCAAGCGGGCTTGGATCGAGCCCTGCGTGCAAGGCCGCCGCATTTTTACGACCAAGATTCTGTCAAGCGTATTCGCCTGGCGTCCTTTGCCGAAGACCTTATCGGCGTTCGAGGAGCGGACTGGGTTTGTGAGGCGATTGTCGAAAACCTCCAGGCAAAGCGCGAGCTTTATGAGGCGATCGAGCCGGTTTTGCGCGAAGACGCCATGGTGACCACCAACACGAGCGGCCTGGAGATCGCGCGTTTGGCGGAAGGCCGATCGGCGTCATTTAGAGAAAGATTTTTGGGGACGCATTTCTTCAACCCGCCGCGCTACCTCAAGTTAATTGAATTAATTCCAACTGACGATATCGCTCCAGATGCGGTGGCTTCGATGACGCGTTTTTTGGAAGACCGCGTGGGCCGCAGAGTCGTAATCGCCAAGGATACGCCGGGATTTATCGCCAACAGGTTCGGCATGTGGGCTCTTTACCAGGCGATTCATACGGCGGAGCGACTAAATTTCAGCGTTGAAACGGTCGATGCTGTGACGGGTCCATTTATCGGCCGGCCGCGAACCGCCACTTTTCGGCTCGCCGACCTTATCGGCCTCGACATCATGGACGACGTGGCCAATAACCTTCTCGATCGGTGTCAGCATGACCCTCAGAAGGAGACCCTTCGGACGCCGTCGAGCGTCGCCGAACTCTTGCGGCTCGGCTGGAAGGGATCGAAAGCTGGCCAGGGCTACTACAAAAAGGAAGGCGACCAGTTTCTAAGCCTGGATTTCAGGACAGATTCGTACCGTCCTCGCGTGGAGCCACATCTTCCCGGCATCGGTCCCATCGAAAAACTGCCGCTTAGCGAACGGTTGCGCCAAGCGCTGGAGCTTACCGGCGAAGCGGGCGAATATCTGCGAGAACACCTACCTGCAACGCTTTTATATGCCGCGGAAATCGGGCCGGAAATATCATATTCCGTTCGGGATTTCGACGACGTAATGAAATGGGGCTGGGGCTGGTCGTCCGGCCCATTCGAACTTATCGACGAAATCGGGTATGACGTGCTGCAACGATATACACAATCGTGTCCGCTGCAAGATAAATTGCCATTTTATCGCGAGGGCGCTGCTCTGAATTTATCCAGCATGAAGCATGAGCCGATACTGCGCGACAAGCGGTTCGCTACTGCAGCGGATTTTCCGACTTCCTCCGAAGGTGCGAATTGGGTTCTGCGCGATGATGGCGCGGGCGGATTTATTTTCTCCTTTAATTCGAAGATGAACGCGCTAGCGCCGGACATCGTCGCTGCCCTGATTGAGCACTTGAAAGCGAATCCGAACGGGCGAATTACGCTTGCGAACGATGGCCGCGCATTTTCCGCCGGGTTTGACCTCGGGTATTTTCTGGCCAATGCCGAAGAGGCGCGGTTCGAAGAAATACAGAAAACGCTGGAGCTTCTTCAAGAATGTGGACGCGCTCTCAACGGGTGCGAATCCGCTGCCGCTGTCCAGGGGTTTTCTTTGGGCGGGGGCATGGAATTGGCGATGCACTGTCGCACCGTTGTGGCGCATCCGGAGGCGGCGCTGGGGCTGCCGGAGGTTCTCGTCGGCTTGATACCGGCAGGTGGCGGAACGGCCTTGATGCGAAAGCGGACGCAAGGCAGCGCGCAAGCTATGTGCGCGGCAGCAGTCGCCATCGCTTCCGGACGGAAGATTTCGCCGACCGAGGCCAAAAAGATCGGCTACCTTCGTCCTACCGATACAATCGCGGCCAACCCCGACGCCGTCATTTCCGGCGCTGTTGGTGCGGATCGCCCCGCCGAAAAGGCCGTCGCCTGGGCCGTCGCGCCGGCGCCGTTGGGCGGAATGATCGACAACGAAATCGATAAACTGCGCGCGAGCGGCGAAATCGGCGAATACGGCGCGACGCTCGCCGCCGAAGTCAAGAAAATCTTTGTAAAAGCTTCGAGCGAACAGCACGCCCTAGAAATGGAAATCGAGGCCTTTTTGAGCCTCCTCGGAAAGCATCGGACAATAATGCGGATAAGACATATGCTCGAAAAGGGAAAACCTCTTAACAATTAGCCATGAAAATACTTGTCCCCGTAAAAAGAGTTCCAGACCCGTTTGCGAAGATAAAAGTCAATGCCCAGCAAGACGGCATTGAAACTCAAGGCCTGAAATACGAAATAAACCCGTTTGACGAGATCGCTGTCGAAGAGGCTGTTAGAATCGCGGAGGCCGAAGATTGTGAAATTGTAGTCGTTACGATTGGCGGCGCCGAATGCGAAGAGCAATTGAGGAAAGCACTTGCGATCGGGGCCCACCGGGCGATCCTCGTCGAAACCTCCGCCCAATTTGATTCTCTCGGCATCGCGAAGACCCTGGCGAAAGTCTTCGAACGGGAAGCGCCCGACTTGGTTCTCATGGGGAAACAAGCCGTTGACGATGACCGAAACCAGGCAGGGCAAATGTTGGCCGCGCTGCTAAAGCTTCCTCAGGCTACGTGCGCAAGCAAAATAACGATCGAGGCTTCCGCGATTCAAATTGTCCGGGAGACGGATACGGGCCAGGAAACCCTGGAAATGCCGCTTCCGGCGGTCGTGACGACGGATCTTAGACTGAATGAGCCTCGCTACGTTCCATTGCCGGGGATCATCAAAGCCCGCTCTAAGCAGGTCGACAAAATTTCACCCGGCGATCTCGGCATCGAGCCGGAATGCCGCGTTGTGGTTCGAAAAACGAATCCGCCGGCGCCGCGCCCGGCGGGCAGAAAAGTCGCGAACGTGGACGAACTGTTGGCGGCTCTTAATAACGAGGCCTTGGTTCTATGACGCTTCTCGTCGCAAAAGATTCCGCCGAATGCTCCAAGCTCGCCGCGTTCGCCCAGGCTTTGGGTGGCGGCTACGACCTTCTGTGCCTCTCCGGAAGCTGCCCGGACGACCTCGGCGCGGGCAAGGCGATTTCGACGGACCTGGATGTTCCTGCCGACGGCCTAGCAACAGCTATCGCACCGACGGCGGAAAACTACGAGGTCGTCGCCGGCCTTGCTTCGATGTTTGGAAAGGATTGGCTTCCAAGGCTGGCCGCGATCCTCGACAGACCCATGGTTAGCGATATCACGGAAGTCGTGGGCGAACGGCAGTTCGTTCGGCCGATGGTCGCCGGGAACGTGTTGGCCACCGTCGAGGTTACGACGCCGAGATTCGTGGCCACAGTCCGAGGTTCGGCCTTCGGCGAAGCGACCCGGTCGGGTACTTCTGAAGCGGAGCAGGTTCAGCTCAGCGCCGAAGGAGCTGCGAAGCGGACCGCTGTCGAAGCGTCCAGCGGTGGGCGCCCGGACCTTGCGCAGGCTCGCATCGTGGTATCCGGCGGAAGGCCATTGAAGGACGCAGCGACGTTCGAAAGGCTGATCGGCGGACTCGCGGATGTTCTTGGTGGAGCAGTCGGGGCGACGCGAGCGGCCGTCGACAACGGCATCGCGACGAACGATCTCCAAGTAGGGCAGACGGGGAAAGTCGTCGCACCGGATCTTTATATCGCCGTCGGCATCAGCGGAAGCACGCAGCACATGGCCGGCATGAAGGATAGCAAGACGATCGTTGCGATCAATACCGATCCGGACGCGCCGATTTTCGAAATCGCGGATTACGGCCTGGTCCAGGACCTCTACGTCGCTGTTCCGGAAATGATCGAAAAGCTAAGGTCGAATCACTAGAGGCGTCTCGCCTTTCTTGTGATACCCTTGCTTGCGAGCCTGCTCCTCTTGGCCGATCGGCGTCGTCAGTCGCGACTTTTTGTCTAAGAGGTTGGTTCGCTCGGCTTCAGCGGCGCGCATCCGAGCTTCGTTTTTGGCCCGCTCGGCGGATTGGTTCAGGTAAATACTCCACGTTTCACGGTTGAGTAAAACCGCCGCAGCAGCGGCGATAACCAGACTAAGAATCCACCATTTCTTCTTTTTCATGATTGCTCCGAACCTGTCACCTTTAAGAGTGTGACGAAATTGGTCGCACCGGGGTTTCCAACGGGCAGCCCCGCCGTCACGACGACAATGTCGCCTTCTTTGAAGTCTCCCGACGCTATCGCCGCTGCAAATCCTGTTTTGATCATCTCTTCCGTTGCGCCGAATCGTTCCGTGAGAAGCGGCTGGACGCCCCAAAACAAGGACGTTCGGCGAGCCGTTTTTTCCTTATAAGTTGCGCACAAAACGATCGCCTTCGGCTTATGCTTGGAAATCATCCTTGCGGTAAAGCCGCTGGTCGAAAACGTGAGGATGTGTTTGCATTTGAGCCCCGCCGAAATGTCCACGGCGGCCTGCGCCATCGCTTCGGTGGCGTCCGAGATGCCATCGAGCGCCTTCGCCGCGATCGCTTGGGCGAAGAGGCCGCTCTTTTCGGTTTTGCCGGCGATTTTGTCCATATACGTAACTGCCGCGACAGGGTACGAACCCACGGCGGTTTCCTCGCTCAGCATAATCGCGTCCGTGCCGTCCATGATCGCGTTCGCAATGTCGGTCGTTTCAGCGCGCGTGGGCCGCGGATTATGCACCATGCTCTCCATCATCTGCGTGGCCGTAATTACCGGCTTGCCGGCCAGACGGCAAAGGGCGATGATTTTCTTTTGGACCAGCGGCACTTCCTCGATGGCGATCTGCAGGCCCAGGTCCCCGCGAGCGACCATTATTCCATCCGACGCCGCTAGAATCGCGTCGATGTCCTGCACCGCGTCCTTCATTTCTATTTTCGCTATGACCTTTAGCTCCGGATCGTGCTTTTTCGCCGCTTTGACCACGAGCGCCACGTCGGCTGCGGACTTTACGTAGCTTATCGCAACATAGTCCACGTCTTTTTGCGCTCCGACCGCAAGGTCTTCGAGGTCCTTCGGCGTCGCTGCCGGCGTTCTAAAACTGACGCCGACCACCGTTATTCCCTGCCTGGATCGCATCGTGCCATCGGAAAGAGCAGTCACAACGATGTCCTTTTTGTCGCGCTCGGCAACACGAAAAATGATATCGCCATCTCCGATAAGAATTTTGCGGCCCGGCTCTAGGGCGTCCAAAATCTCTTTCTGTTCGATCGGCAACTGGCCGTCGCCTGTTCCAACGGTGATTCTTTGTCCCATCGCGACTTCGATTTCTTCTTTGCCGATAAAATCACCGAGGCGGAATTTTGGGCCCTGTAGATCGAGCAAAATTGCCACGTGGGCTTTCCGCCTTTCCGATGCGCCCCGGACCCAGTCGATCCATCGTGCGCGAGTTTCCCAATCTCCGTGGCTGCAATTTATTCGCGCAACGTTCATGCCTGCGGCGATAAGCGCATCGATACCCTCGGGGCTGTCGACCGCCGGGCCTAAAGTGCAAACGATTTTGGTTTTTCTCACGCCGTCATCTGCGCTTGATCCATTTATCAAACGCCGAAGCGCCGGCATATTCGGCCGCAGAATGCAATTCTTCTTCGATGCGCAACAATTGGTTGTATTTGGCGACCCTGTCGGTTCGGCAGGGGGCGCCGGTCTTAATCTGGCCGCAGCGCGTTGCAACGGCAAGGTCCGCGATCGTGGTGTCCTCGGTTTCGCCGCTTCTATGGCTCATTATCGCCGTATATGCCGAGCTTTTGGCCAAGTTGACGGCAGAAAGCGTCTCCGTCAGCGTTCCGATTTGATTGACTTTTACGAGAATGCTGTTTGCTATAGATTCGTCGATTCCCCGCTGCAGGCGCTCGACGTTCGTGACGAAAAGGTCATCCCCGACGATTTGACATTTATCGCCCAATTTTTGGGTGAGCAAGCTCCAGCCCTCCCAGTCATCTTCGGCAAGGCCGTCTTCTATGCTGATGATCGGATATTTGGACGCTAAGCCGGCGTAATATTCGACCATAGCTGCGGAGTCGCGCTCGCGAACTTCGCCCGCCTTGAATGTGTACGTCCCGCCCTCATAGAATTCGCTGCTCGCGGCATCGATGGCAAGATAAACTTCCACCCCCGGTTTGTATCCTGCCGCCTCGATCGCTTCGACGATATAATCGAAGGCGAGCTCTTGATGTTGGAGGCTCGGCGCGAAACCACCTTCGTCGCCGACTCCGGATTGGTGGCCGTTTTTCTTCAAGATTTTCTTTAGAGATCCGTAAACTTCGACGCCCATACGCAGGGCGTCCGCAAATGTTTGCGCGCCAGCCGGCGCGATCATAAATTCCTGGATATCTACGTTGCTGGAAGCGTGTTTCCCTCCGTTCAAAATATTCATCAAGGGTACCGGCAGCAACGTCGCTGTAGGTCCGCCGAGATAGCGGTACAACGGCAAACCGCAGGAAACCGCGGACGCTTTTGCAACCGCCAAGGAAACGCCGAGAATGGCGTTTGCCCCCAGGCGGCCCTTGTTGGCGGTTCCATCGAGGCCGATCATCGCCTGGTCGATAAACGCCTGCTCCTGCGCTTCCAACCCGATTATCTCGGGAGCGATCACCTCGTCGACGTTTGCGACGGCTTTCAAAACGCCTTTGCCATCATAT
>DASSBY010000038.1:0-16098 GCA_035698285.1 Fimbriimonadales bacterium
GAAGTGAAACTGTCGATTTACCGCTCTTTCTACAACTGGCACCGTCCCCACTCGTCCCTCGGTTACCGCCCACCATCGGCAACCATGTCATCATATGCCAAGGACTCATTTTGAAATGTCTTCAAGAATGGGGGCAGCCCAAACCCATTTGACTACAGGCAGACGGGTGGTTATCACGCGGCCGGTTTGGAAGGTTCAAATAGCTTCAAAAGCAAACCGTATTGGTCCCAACCTGGCGGCATATACGTAGTCCAATTCCTTGATGGCTCCGGATGCTTTCTTAATTCCGACAGCGAGTTATCGGAATTGCCAGATGGCGAACCTGATCCTCAGCTAACCACCTTTTTGGACTCCAACACCGATGTGATTATTTCCATGAACGGGCAAATCGATTCGAGTTCGGACTTCCAAACAACGGCCTTCTACTACGAAGAGGACCCTGACAACCCGGGATTCTTCGATGACGTACCGGTAACCTGGGATCAGTCCGAGGACTACTTCGCCTATGTGGATGATCGCGACCATACTGAGTACAAGAATGGGGTAGCCTACAGCCACTTCCGACCGCATAAGCCTCTTGCTGTCACCGATTGGTCAAGCAACTTAAAGACTCGAATCCCCGCAGGCATGGGTCCTGGGCAAATCGGCAACGTGTTCATATACCAGCTCACCGATACTGCGGGTGCCGGAATGCCGGGAGTCTGGCTCCAGGAACGGTTCCCGGGGATTGTAAACGGTTCCGGTTCTGCGGTTCCGTCGAATTTTTTGACAAATAGCGATGGCGGCCAATGGGTGACCCAGCGCAGAGAGTATGGCAACCAATGGCTGACGAACGGCACCATGCAGGATGGAGTGATGAATAATCCAGATATGATGTTTTACAACCCGCAGAGTCCCACACTGACGCTCTGGCACGAATATTGGGCGGGAACGGATAAGTCGGCGAGGCGTATCGAAGACTACCCTTGGAGGACCATACCAGGAACGACCACAAAGCAATGGCTCGGCATCGCGGTTGGCTTTTTCGATATGTCGTTCTCCACAACCGCCGTAACCCACAACTCAGGAGGAAGGCATAGCCCAACTTCGCCGCCGTAATTGCAGGAGATAGAACATGATCAGCGCACTACTAATATTTGGAATCACGCAGCAGGTTTGGTCGAGCTCGATGCTCGACTTAAATAAATCCATCAAGACAGCCGACGCGGTGGTGGTCGCAAAGGTCACAAGTTCGGCGGCGTGGTCGCAGCGAGACACGTTTGATGCGAATAACCGACCGCTTGCGGAAAAGCTCTGGGTTGGTCGCGTGCCGATGCACAAGATTCTGGTGCTAAGAGGGAGCATTCCCGATGATTTCAACTACGTTGAAGCGCAAACGACGCGGCCATTTAATGAGAGGCACGAGCCCTCTATGGGCACGGAGCGATTGTCTCCCGGCAATCCGACAGGTCGATACGTACTGCTTTGGCTCTATAAGCAAGCAGACACTGGTCGTTTTCGAATTCTCTTTGGTGACAGTCAATTCGCGGCGCGCGACAGCTCCGAGTATCAATATGCGCACCAGCTGTCAATCCCCGAGCTTCCAGTGGCTGACTACGCGATCGAGGGAAACTCAGCGGTCGAGCGGTATTGTTCGATTTTGGTTCAAGCTTATGCGCAGCTGCCCGACAGCGGCGTGGGCAGAGGTTTCTTGCGCTTTCTCGACCGAATCATTCCCCGGTATAAACTGCAAAACGGAGAACCGATTCAAATCGACCAGGATGAAGACGGTCCGGGGTTTTTCGTATTTGCTCAGCGCAAACTTGCTCCGCGACTCTTTGCGGCCGCAGGAACGGACGAGCCGCGACTGCTAAGGGCAAATTACTACGCCTACCGCTTGACCGGCTTGGACCAATACGCCCGCGCGCACCGCGAATCGTTATCGCGTTTGGAGGAAATCGCCGATCCGAATGAGAACGGCCTCGTCGACGGACTTCTCGGCGATCGGGACTACGCGATTTCTAAAATGGATTCGCGCCTTGTCGACGTCCGCGTCCATGCTATCGACCATTTGGAGAAGATGCCGCAAAATATTCCCCTCGTCGCGCGGCGCTTGGCAGACGATGGGACCTTTGAAGTTAAGTACAAAGCCGTGGATTGGCTCGATCAGCTTCGGGTAATGAAGCGAGACGATTACCGCGATGCGCCGATCCCAAGAGTCGACTTTGCGGAGCAAACCATTGTAAATTTAGTGGACCTAGTTGAGTACTGGATGAATCGATAGGCGAACCTTGATCGTAGGATTGTCGCCCGGGAGGGAGAAGTGGTAATTGCAGGAATTTCGATGGCATTGGCTTGTGGCCAGCAGGTTTGGTCGACGGCGGGAATGGACCTCAACCCGACGATCAAGACGGCAGACTATGTAGTCGTCGCAAGAGTGATTGGCTCCGCCCAATGGGGACAGCGACAGTGGGTCGATGCCAGGAATGAGCTGCGAGAGGAGCGGGACATGTGGGTCGCGACGGTTCCCATGCAGACGGTGCTTTCCCTGAAGGGCGATCTCTCTGGGGCATTTACATACGTCGAAGCTGCCGGCATACCATTCAAACCCGACATTTCAGCCACCAGGCTGGCGCCTGCGGGCCAAGGTTCACTCGTTCTGCTTTGGCTGTATAAACAAAATGCGGATCATCTCTTTAGATCGTTTGCTACCAGCAACCTGTTTCGAGCAGATTCTTCCACCGAATACGAATATGCGCATCCTGATTCCGTCCCAGTGCTGCCCGAGTCAAATTACGTTCTCGAAGGCCAGACCCCCGTCGAACGGTACTGCTCCATCCTTGTCCAGGCATACGCCATCGAACCTGGTGGCGAACGAAGCCGCGACCTCCTAAGCCTTTTGAGCGCAGTTCGGCCTTGGTGGAAAATTGCGGAGGGTCGTCCGATCTTACGATTTCCCGATTGGGACGGGCCGAGCTTCTTCGATTTCGCCAAAACCAAATTAATACCACGGCTGCTGGCTACACAGGGGGACGACATTCTTCGTAAACTGCGGGCGAATTACTACGCATACTGGCTGGCCGGAGACGACCAGTTCGCGGCGGAACACCGCCGATTGGTCGACCGGCTCGACGCGACATGGCCTGACCCGCACGCCACTAATTTGATCGAAGGAATCATAGGTGACCGGCAATACGTTAGTTCCAAGTTGAACGCGAGAGTCGCCTCGGTGCGTATCGCCGCTCTGGCCCGCGTCGAGCTCAAGCGCGAGAACTTGCCGACGGTGCTGGCACGCTTACGCTCGGACGAAAGTTTCGATCTAAGAATCGCCGCGGTCAGGTGGCTTGATTGGATGAAGTCTCAGAATTTGGATCAATTCAGAGACGCCCCCGCAGCTCGAATCAACAGGGCTGCCCACCTCATCGAAAATCGGCAACAGATACTCGACTATTGGACATCGCATTAGCGACTTACGCGTTCTCCGGTCTTTCCAGAAATTTGGGCCTATGGGAAACGCGCAGCGGCGAACCCCAAAATAGAATGCGATGAAAATCCGTGGCGCATTTGCGACCGCCTTCCGTTTTTAGCGGCTGAGGGCAGTGCGAACGGCGCGGACCTGCGAAGGGTCGAAGGTGTCGTAAACGCCTTCTAAAGGAAGTTCTGCGCCGGCGAACTTGATCTGCGGGTTGGCCTTGCCGCTCGGATCTTCCGCTGCTCCAAACGCGGCGAGATGCACTTGCCTGCAGCCCGTCTCCGTCACAAACGCGACGCAATTCGCCGCTGTTATCCCGGCCCCGGGAAGGATTTCAATGCGGCCGTCCGCTTTCTCGATCAGCTTCCTGATGAGCGCAGCGCCTTGCGGCGCGGTGGGTCTTTGGCCGCTCGTTAGGATACGCGCAAATCCCAAATCGATCAAAATTTCAAGTGCGGCGAACGCGTCGGGTGTAACGTCGAAGCCGCGGTGGTGCACGGCCTGCTTGCCTTCACATCTCCTTAGGAGGCGAGCCGCGCGGTTCGCATCCACCGTACCATCGGCGCGAAGAACTCCGAACACGACGCCGTCGGCGCCGGCTTCGAACGCCGCGTCGACGTCGCGCTCCATGCAAGCGAACTCGGCCTCGCTGTACAGCATGCCCGCCGCGCGCGGGCGGACCATCGCCATGATCGGCAGCCGACAGCGTCGCTTTGATTCGGCGATCGCGCCAAAAGAAGGCGTCAAACCTCCCAGCGCCAACGCCGCGCAAAGCTCGATCCGGTCCGCGCCCGCCTGTTCGGCGGCGATACAGTCGTCCGGCCCGGACGCGATGATTTCTATGAGAATCGGCTCCATCGGCTCACCAACGATACCGCTGGTGTAAACTCGCACGCAGGAATGGCGGTCACTTTCGATTGGATTTGGGCGGTTTTGCTTTTGCCACTGGCCGGCTTTCTCATCCAGGCGGCTTTCGGCAAGAAAATCGTCGATACGTTCGGCGCGCAAAAGGGGCAAAGAATTTGCGGGACGCTGGCGGTTCTTCCCATCGCCGTCGCGTTTTTCGTCGCACTCGCGATTTTCTCGAAGATGGCCGGACTTGACCCCGAACACCGTCTCGCGATCAGCACCTGGTTCAATTGGATCGACATCGATACCCTGCGCGTCCCATTCGAGCTTCGCGTCGACCCGCTTTCGTTGACGATGGTGCTGATCATTACCGGCGTCGGGTCGCTGATCCATCTCTACGCGACCGGCTACATGGCGGGCGACCGCGACTACCCGCGGTTCTTTACGTATCTCAACCTGTTTATCGCGTTTATGCTGATGCTCGTCCTCGGCAATAATCTGCCGCTCGTTTTCATAGGATGGGAGGGCGTGGGGCTTTGCTCGTACCTTTTGATCGGATATTGGTATGAGGATATCGCGAACGCCAAGGCCGCGAACAAGGCGTTCATCGTTAACCGCATTGGCGACTGGGGCATGGCGCTCGGCATCTTCCTGATTTACTGCGTGTTCTCACGGAGTTCGGGGATTCTGCCCGCTGGCGACAACCGCTATCTAAGCTTTGACGTAATCCTTCCGTTCGCCCAGCAGGTTTTGGGAGCCTACGGATCGACCGTCGTCAACGCGATTCCGCTGCTGCTCTTCATCGGCGCGTGCGGCAAGTCGGCGCAGTTTCCGCTTTATTTATGGCTTCCCGACGCGATGGCCGGCCCAACTCCGGTCTCGGCTTTGATCCATGCCGCAACGATGGTGACCGGCGGCGTCTACCTCCTCGCGCGGACGCACATTTTCTTCGAACTGTCGCCCTTCGCGATGATGGTCGTGGCCTGCATCGGAGCTTTCACCGCGATCTTCGCCGCAAGCATCGCTTTCGGGCAAATGGACATTAAGAAGGTTCTCGCCTATTCGACGGTGTCGCAGCTCGGCTACATGATCTTGGCGTGCGGAGTGGGCGCGTTTTCGAGCGGCATGTTCCACGTCACGACGCACGCTTTTTTCAAAGCGCTCCTCTTCCTCGGCGCCGGCGCGGTCATTACGGCGATGGCCCACGACCAAGACATGCGAAACTACGGAAATCTGCGCAAGTATTTGCCGATTACGTATTTTTCGATGATGATGGCCTGGCTGGCGATATGCGGAATTCCCATTTGGGCCGGATTTTTCAGCAAGGACGAAATTCTCGGGCGAACCTTTTTTAGCGCTCCGTATTGGCAGGCGCAAGGATGGGCTGTTAGCCCGGTGATTCTTTACGGGATCGGCCTCGTTACCGCGCTTATGACAGCGATGTACATGACGCGGATGTTTTGGCTCACTTTTTATGGTGGCGAAGAGCGATGGCGCGCAATTGCGCCGTCGGCGGCGCATCATGGCGAGCACTCGCATGCCGAGCATCCGGATCACCACGATCATGGCGAAGACGAGCACGCCTTTTACTTGGCAGAAGATGAAATTATCGCTCACGAGCCAGAAGCTCATCATGCGCTCGATTCATCGCACGAACCTAAAGAGGTCGGATTTTCACTTTGGTTTCCGCTTGTCGTCCTCGGCGTTCTTTCCCTGCTTGGCGGCGCGGTCCTAGCAGGATTCAAGCCATTGTCGACTCTTCTCGGGATGGACACGGCGCATCTTTTTGAAAACTGGAATGCGCCGGCAATCGAGCCTAAGACTTTTTCCCACGAGATTTTCCACGGAGCGGTTTCGATGGAATGGATGCTCGTCTTGGCCTCTGTCGCGGCGGCGGTTCTGGGGATTCTCTTCATGGCGATCCGATACCGCAAGGGCATGCCCGAGCACGAAAAAGAGTTCAAAAGCGAGTTGCAGCGCGCCGCCGGTGCGCAATGGTTTTACGACAACGCCATGGTCAAGCTATTCGTAGATATCGGCGGTAAATTCGCGCAGGGATTTTACCGCTGGTTCGACAAAGGAATTATCGACGGCGTGTTCGTCAATGGCGCCGCCATGCTAACTGGCGCCTTCGGCCTTTTATTTCGCAAAACGCAGACTGGTTATGCGCGGTACTACGCAATGGCGATGCTCTTGGGCGTCGTGGCGATCATGAGCTATATTATTTATGCCACGACGTCCATCGGCGTTGTAAAATAGTCGGTGTCCCAGCCTCTCGGAAAATACATGGAGTCCGAGATCGCGGAGCAGCCCGACGCGCTCGCGAAAAATGCGCAGAGATACTTCGATGTTCTCGCCGAACGACTCGCGGGACGCCAATTCGATCAGATCGTCCTGGTAGCACGGGGAAGCTCTGATAACGCCGCGCTCTATTTGCGCTATCTCATCGAAATAAACCTGCACGTACCTGTTTCGATGGCCGCGCCGTCCGTGCTCACAAAGTACGGTTCGCGCGTGCGCTATCGAAACTGCCTCGGCGTGGGCATCTCCCAGTCGGGCGAAGCGACCGACGTCCTCGCCGTCCTGCACTCTCTTTCGGACGGCGGACATTTCACCGTCGGGATCACCAATTCACCGCAGTCGCCCGTCGCGGAAGCGGTCGACTTGCATCTTGGTCTCGACGTGGGACCGGAGGTTTCCGTAGCGGCGACCAAGACTTACACGGCGTCGCTGCTAGCCGCCTACCAGCTAACACGGTCTTTGGGCGCAAAGATGCCGCCGCCGGTTCTCCCGGACTCCGAGTGGCTGCAATTTGCAAGGGAGGGGGCGAAAAGGAACGCCGAAACCGTCGTCGGATCCCGGGTCGCATTCGCTCTAGGTCGTGGATATTCCTTCCCGACGGCGCTCGAGACAGCGCTCAAGCTCGTCGAGTGTGCCCTGATTCCCTGCCGTGGATATTCCTCTGCCGACTTTCAACACGGTCCGAAGGCCGCGGCCGACGATGCAGCAGTAGCCATCGTTTACGGAGAGCTTCCGGATGGCCTAGCAGAAATTGGCATGCGCTTTATCCTGGCTCCAGAAGTGGAGGACGGGCCCGCGGCCGAGATTCGCGCGATCGCCTTTGGCCAATACCTGGCTCTCGAGGCTGCGCGGCTCCGAGGTCTTGATCCGGATCGGGCCCGCAATCTCTCGAAGATCACCAAGACTCTGTAAACCGCGATACAATATCGGCATGAAATATCTGGTTTTCCTAATGATTGCGGCAACGCTTGGGCTTGCGGGATGTTCAGGCGGTGAGAAAGCCACGGGGGGAAGCGGCAATGACTCGCTGCAGATCGCCGTCATTCCAAAGGGCACCACGCATGAGTTTTGGAAATCCATCCATGCCGGCGCCGAAGCAGCCGCCAAAGAATTGGGCGGGGTGGAGATTATTTGGAAGGGCGGCCTCAAGGAAGACGACCTCGAAAGTCAGATCAAGGTGGTCGAAGATTTCACGACGCGAAAAGTGGACGGCTTATGCCTCGCACCCCTCGACGATACGGCTATGCGCGTTCCCGTGTCTGATGCCCAAAAAGCCGGCATCCCGGTATTGATTTTCGATTCGGGGATCAAAGAGGTCGAGCCCGTCAGCTTCGTCGCCACCGACAATTTCGCCGGCGGCAAAAAGGCCGGGGAGCGGTTGGCACAATTGCTGGGAGGCAAAGGAAAGGTCGTTATGCTTCGCTACCAGGAAGGCTCGGCGAGTACGCATGAGCGCGAAGAAGGATTTCTTGAAGCCATCCACGCCGCTCCTGGAATCGAGATTATCAGCGATAACCAATACGGAGGAGCAACGACCGAATCTGCCATAAAGGCCAGCGAAAACATTCTTGCGCGATTCAAGAACCCCGACGGCACCTTGCAATTCGACGGGATTTATTGCCCGAACGAATCGACCACCTCCGGAATGCTCAGGACGCTCCAAGACGCCGGTTTCGCCGGGAAGGTTAAATTCATCGGTTTCGACTCATCACCCAAGCTCGTGGACGGATTGAAGAGCGGCGAGATCAATGCGCTGATACTTCAAGACCCCTATAGGATCGGTTATGAATCCGTAAAGACGATCGTCGCAAAAATCAAAGGTGAATCCGTCGAAGCGAGAATCGACACTGGCTCGACGGTGGTCGACAAATCGAACATGGATCAGCCGGACATTGCCAAGCTCGTTTCTCCGCCGAAAATCTAACCTTAGATAATGCGCAAATTTGCCAACCTGCTTGGGCTCGCGGTCGCGTGGGCGCTGGTGTTCGGGCTTTTCTCCTTTTTCGTTCCGAACAGTTTTCCTACCGTTGGCAATTTGGAAACGCTCGCGCGGCAAACTACAATCGTCGGGTTCGCCGCGATCGGCATGACGTACATTATTATTTCCGGGGCGATAGACCTTTCGGTCGGCTCGATGGTCGCCCTGGTAACCGTCATGATCGCTTGGCTGCAGCTCTTGCCATGCCCACCGGCGGTCGCCGCGATCGGAGGTATCGTTGCCGGTCTTTTGGCTGGAGCGCTCAACGGATTCCTTACCACGCGCCTGAAAGTCGGCTCGTTCATCATCACGCTCGGCAGCCTCCTGATGATTCGGGGCATAGCCAAAGGCATCGCACATGAACAGAAAATCGATGCGCCGCTAACTTGGCTAAGCGATCTCCTAGCAACCCTCGGACCACACCAAAAATGGATGCTGCTGCCGATCGGCGTTTGGATGCTCATCGTCCTGGCCATCGTGGCCAGCCTTATTCTCAACCGCACAGTCTTCGGGCGGAACGTCATCGCGGTAGGAGGCAACGAAGAGGCTGCGCGCCTTTGCGGGATCGGCGTGGCTGCGACGCGCACTTGGGTGTTCGCGCTCGGCGGCCTGTTCACAGGGCTGGCGGGATTGATGCAATTTTCGCGACTGACCGTCGGCGATCCCACCGTCGCGCAGGGGTTAGAGCTCGACGTTATCGCTGCGGTCGTGATTGGCGGCGGCAGCCTTTCGGGCGGGCAAGGTTCCATCGCCGGCAGCCTCTTGGGCGCGATCATCATGTCGACGATCAGGGCCGGTACGTCCCAAATGGGGCTGCCGAATTGGGTGCAGGAAATTGTCACGGGCGCGATCATAGTCGTCGCAGTCGCGCTGGACCGCTGGCGCATGGCGCGCGCTGGCCATGTCGCGGCTTAGCGTCCTCCGCCGGCGTCTTTTGAAGTTGTGGACTATCGTGCTTGGGCTCTGCTTTCGGCGCTCTTCGCCGGGCTTACCGCGCTGCTGGTCAAACTAGGCGTTACGGGCGTCCAGGCGAACACAGCGCTCGCGGTGCGCGTCGGTTTCGTCTTCGTTTTCTCTCTGATGCTCGCTTTCGCGACCGGCCAGGCTTCGACGTCCGGGCTGACCAAGACAAATTGGATATTTCTCGCGCTATCCGCGGCGGCGACGTGGCTATCCTGGCTTTGCTATTTTCGCGCACTTCAGGGTGGCGACGTCGCGCGGGTCGCTCCGATTGATAAACTCAGCTTTGTGATCGCTATGGTCCTGGGGATCGTCTTCCTTAAGGAAAAAGCCGACGCAAAGTTGGCGATTGGCGCCGGATTGATCGTCACCGGCGTAATCATAACGCTAAAATAGCGCGGTCGATGATCGATCTGGATGACGCAATCGAGACGGCCGTGCGCGGCTTTAGTTTTGTAAGAAGCAGAAAGCGCCCTTATCGCGCGAACATCATTGGGGATATTTGGGTTCTGCGCGACGATCCACGCAGCGACCGCAGAAAGACGGAGGTTTTTGCACACAGCGCGCCACCAGAGGAAACCGTGCGCCAAATACGCTCGTCCGTGCCTGAATGGCATTTTTTATGTTACGTTCACACTGATCCCGGTGAGTTTTCTGCGATAAGGAATCAATTTAAAACACTCGGTTATCGCGCATTGGCAACCGAATGGCTCTTTGCACGGGAGACGAACGGCTCTCCGAAAATTTCCTCGGATCCACCGGTCAGGCGAATCGTCGAAATCGCGGACGCCGAACTCGTCAAGAAGGCAAACGGCCGCACTGAAATAGAGAACAAATATCTTGGAATGGACGATGCACCGCAAAGGCTTTACGCCGCGATTGCCGGCGAAACCGTTTACGGATGGGTAAGCAGCATCCCCGTGGGCAAAAATTCGTGGGTCTCCAATCTCTACGTCCCTAAAGAACAGCGGCGCCAAGGCTTCGGGCGGGCGCTCATGTCCTACCTCTTGCGGGATGACTACGCATATGGCATCGAGAATAGTGTACTTCTCGCGAGCAAAGACGGAGCGCAGCTTTATCCGCATGTCGGGTATTTGCCTATGGGTACGCTTCAGATCTTTTGCCCAGCCAGCAGATTGCCCTACCTGTTCACATGAGGGCACTTTTTGAAGAAAATCGTGCGTAATACAGAGAACGCCCCCGGCGCCTCTCGTCATGCGTACGCTTCTCACTCTTCTCGCCCTGCTCTCGCTCGTCCCGGTGCACGCGCAGGGTTTGACGCTCGAGGAGGCCGCAGACCAGGCGATGAAATCAAACGGCCGGATTCAGGCGGCGAAGCTGGACTACGAGGCGGCGCGGCTCGATGTCACAGTGGCCGCGGCGGCGTTCTTCCCCTCGGTAACGCCGCGTTACACCCACGTCGAGCAGCGGTCGAACGGCGTAAACGGCGACGACTCTTTCGATGATTTAAGTCTCGGGGCGAATTGGCTGCTGCTCGATTCCGGCCAACGGGCTTACGCGCTCGCGGGCGCCAAGGACCTTAGGGAAGCTGCGAAGTACGGATCCAAAGACACCATTCGGCAGATATTGTTTAGCGTCATCACTCAATTCCACGAGGTGCTTCGCGCCCAAGAGCTGTTGCGGGTAGCGGAAGCGCAGCTCGCCCGCGCCGACCAGACGCTTTCGGTCACTACAACGCAAGTCGAAGTCGGCGACGCCGCGAAAAAGGAGATTCTCCAGGCGGAAGCAGACAAGGCGAACGCCGTCGTGTCTTCCCTTTCCGCGACCAACGCGGTGAACACCTTCAAGGCCGCGCTGAAGGCGTCCATCGGCTGGCCCGCCAAAGAGGACCTTCCCGATCTCGTACCGCCGGAGCCCCCGACCATCAGCGAACCTCCAACACTCGAGGAGACGATCGACGAAGGAATCAAGAATCGACCGGACCTTGCGGCAGCGCGAAGTCAATTGCACGCGCAGCGCTATTCGGTTCTCCTGGCGAAGCAGCGCGCCGGCCTTGACTGGGAGCTGAGCGCCGACTATTCCCAAGGCTTCGGCTGGGATCACGATGAGAGCAAGTCGCTCCAGTTCGTGGTTACATATCCGCTTTTCGACGGCGGCGCCCTGAGGGCGCTCGCTAAGGAGGCGGAGCTCGGGTACGAGGCGAGCCAGGCGCTGTACGAGCAGCAGGTTCGCGATGCGCGGAGCGAGATCGAAAGCGCGTACCTCGTATGGACGCAGGACCGTCGAATATTGGACGCGAGCGATCTTGCCCTCAAAGCTGCCCAGGAGAACTTCAACGCCGCATCGGAGAGCCAATCCCTCGGAGCGGGAACGATAATCGAGGTCACGGCGGCTCAGCTTGCGCTGGTTACAGCGGAAACTAACCGCGTGCAGGCTTTGTATGACTATTTGATAAGCGAAATGGAATTGAAATTGGTAACAGGCGCTCCATTGCCCGGTGAAGGTGAATGAAACGAACCACGACGATATTTGTAGCGGTCTTCCTGCTCTTGTTCGCCTCATGGTGGTTTTTTCTGCGCGGGCGAGCAGGCTCCTCCGAGGGCATCATTTATCGCACGGCCAAGGTTGAGCGCGGCGACGTCACGCTTTCATTCAACGCGTCTGGCGTTCTGCAGCCTCTTACCGTCGTCGACGTGAAGAGTAAGGCGGGCGGCGAAATCGTAAATCTCGCCGTCGACGAAGGCAGCGTGGTGCACGCCGGCGACTTGATCGCCCGGATCGACCCACGCGACACGAAGGCGCTGTACGAGCAGGCGCAAGCCGACCTCGATTCGAGCGAGGCGCGACGCTCCCAGAACAAATCTTCCTTGGACATGCAAATCGTCCAAAGCAGCGCCGGCATCACGCAGGCGCAATCGGCGCTGGCGGCGGCCAAGCTTAATCTGCAAACGCTGGAGGCCAGGGCCGGAGTGCAGCCGAAGCTCACTGCAGCCGCCATCGCTCAGGCGGAGGCGAACTACAACGTCGCCGTCAAGGATTTGGAGTCGTTCCAGCGTGTGTCCGCCCCGCAAACGAGGGCGCAGGTTCAGGGCGACCTCCGACAATCTCAGGCGGCTATGGAAACCGCCAAAGCGGCATATCAACGGAATCAAACGCTTTTGTCGAAAGGCTACGTCAGCCAGGCGGCGACCGACGCCTCCAGAAGCGCCTACGAGGCCGCGGCCGCGGCCTATGCCAATGCCAAAGTGCGAAGCGACAAGCTCGATGACGACCTGCGAATTCAGCAGCAATCTGCGGAGGCGCGCGTCGACCAGAGCCAGGCGGCCCTCGCCACCGCCCGGGCCAACGGCATCGCGGTCGGATCGAGCGTCCGAGACCTTTTGCAAGCTCGCGAGCAAGTTCGTCAGGCCGAGGCCGCCCTCGCCGAAGCGAAATCCAATCGCAAACAGGTCGACGTCCAACGCGCTGAACTTCGCGCTGCGACCGCGGCAATTTTGCGCAGCAAGATTTCGCGCGACAACGCTAAAGTCCAGCTCGACAGCACAACGGTGGTGGCCCCCCGCGACGGAGTTGTCGTCGTGAAATATCTTGAGGAGGGAACGATTATTCCTCCGGGCACTAGCGTTTTTAGCGAAGGGACGTCGATCGTCCAACTGGCGGACGTTTCGCGCATGTATGTCGAAGTTATGGCGGATGAGGCCGACATCACGAACGTTCGCCTAGGGCAATCCGTGCGCGTTCGGCTAGAGGCCTCGCCGGACCATCCGATTTTGGGAAAGGTTTCCCGAATCAATCCCGGCGCGATTACGAACGATGGGGTAACCCAAGTCAAAGTGCGCGTCGAAGTCAACAAGACTCCCGGCGTCAAATTGATGCCTGGCCTCAACGCAAGCTGTGAATTTATCGAGCGCGAAGTAAAGCACGTTCTCATGGTGCCTTCGCCGGCTATCCAGCGCGAGGGCAAGAAGACTTTCGTCGAAGTCATGGTACAGCCGAATAAAACGGTTCGTCGCGAAGTGGTCACGGGCGCTTCGGGCAATTCAATGGTCGAAATCCTCAAGGGCCTTTCCGAAGGCGAAAACGTCGTGACGAGCAAGATCGATAAGCGCCAAATCGAAGATCAGCAGAAGAAGATGGAGGAAGCTTCGCAAGAGCGGAATCCGTTCAGCGGCGGGCGTCAGGGCGGAGGCGCGCGTAGATGACGCTTCGCGACAGCCTCGGCAGCGCGCTTGCGGCCCTATCCGCGAACAAAATGCGCTCCGTGCTGACGACGCTCGGGGTTGTTATCGGCGTCGCCTCGGTGATCGCCATGGTCGGCATCGCCGAAGGGACCAAGAAGCAGTCGCTTGAGCGTCTCGAAGCTCTCGGAAGCAATCTGATATCTGTTTTTCCACAGCGGAATTTCGGCGGCGTGAGCCAAGGCTCCGATGCCGCGCAGTCCCTTAAAATGGAGGACGTGGATTTAATTCGTCGGTCCGTCGCCACTGTCAAAAACGTAACCGGCGAAGTTCGCGTTCGCGTTCAAGTTAAATTCGATGGCGAAAATGAACGGAGCCAAGTAACCGGCGGTCTTCCGGAAATCCAGGAAATTCGCAACGTCAAGCTCAAGGAAGGGCGCTTTTTTACCGCAAAGGAAAATGAAGAATCATCGAAAGTTGCCGTCCTCTGCTTCGACATTTATGATCGCCTTTTCCACGGCGGCTCCGCCATAGGATCGACAATCCGCATTAACAACCAAGACTTCGAGGTTGTCGGAGTTGGCGCGTACAAGGGCGGCGGCGGATTCATGAACCCCGACGACATGATTTACGTCCCGATAAATACGGCGATCGGGAGGCTGCAGAAGCGGGATACGCTGAGCTCGATTTCCGTGCAAGCCATGGATAGCGACGTCATGCCTTATACGCTAGAAAAAGTCCAGAGCACTTTGTCGCAAAAGCGCCGAGACGCGAGCGGACAAGACCTTTTTCGCGCGTTTAATCAGGGCGAGCTTATCGAAACGGCCGAGGAGCAGTCGCGCATCCTCAGCATGCTTCTCGCCGGCGTCGCGAGCGTCTCCCTGCTCGTCGGCGGCATTGGAATCATGAATATCATGCTCGTTAGCGTCACGGAAAGGACACGCGAAATCGGCTTGCGAAAAGCCCTCGGCGCGACGAAAGACGCCTTGCTTAGCCAGTTCCTTTTAGAATCCGTAACCCTTTGTCTCGTCGGCGGCGTTATCGGAATCCTCCTCGGAATCGCGAGTGTTTCGTTTGTCGCAAACCTTATGAAAGTGCCTCCCGTTATCGTCCCCGGCGGAATCGTTATCGCTTTCGGTTTCGCCGCGCTCGTCGGCATTTTCTTCGGATTTTATCCCGCGTATCTCGCCAGCAAACTCGAACCCATCCAGGCGCTGCGAAGTGACTGATTTACGTAAGCCGGTTATCGAAGCCGTGGACCTCGTCAAGGATTACACTATGGGGACCGTCGTCGTTCATGCGCTGCGCGGCGTATCCTTGACCATCCGCGAGGGCGAATTTGTGGCGATTATGGGACCGTCGGGATCGGGAAAATCCACATTTATGAATATTCTCGGCTTGCTCGACGGGCCGACGAGCGGCAAATATTTATTGGACGGAGAAGATGTCGGCAATTTAAACGATAACCGGCAAGCCGCGATTCGAAATAAATATATTGGTTTTGTATTCCAGACTTTCAATCTCCTTCCGAGGACGTCGGCCCTAAAGAACGTCGAATTGCCGATGGTTTACGCGGGCGTTCGCAATCGAACGGAGCCGGCCAAGCGTGCGCTGCAGCGCGTAGGTCTGAGCGAACGGATGCACCACCGGCCCAATGAACTTTCCGGCGGCCAGCAGCAGCGCGTGGCCATCGCGCGGGCCCTCGTCAACGACCCCGTTCTAATCCTCGCCGACGAGCCCACCGGGAATCTCGACAGCCGAACCGGCGAGGAAATCCTGGCGCTTTTTCAGGAATTCAATCGCGAAGGCAAAACCGTTGTTCTGGTAACGCACGAAGAGGATGTCGCCGAGCATTGCGGCCGAATTATCCGTTTCCGAGACGGAAATATTATCAGCGACGAGGCTGTGGCCCAGCCAATCTTAGCCGCACAGACCTTGTCGACCATGGCCCCGGCGGGCTAGATCGGTACGGCCTCGCCGCGATCGCCCGATAGCTCCAAACACGCTTAAGGCTAAGTCTGCGGGAGTGCTCGGCGCCGAGTCGCGCGTTTTCGTTGGCGCGACGCCGCCGGTCGATCCGGCAGCCTTCGACTTTGCCGCGCTCGATACCAAGACGCCGCACCTCTTCGAGTTCGACCTCGCCGAAGCTGGGACCATGGCGCATTGGGCGTCTCGCTGGGTTAGCACGCGCAACGAGCCGGGCCCGTGGAGCGATATCGCAAGCGCGATAATTCCAGGATAGAAAGATCGATGAATAGCTTCTTGCTGAGCGCGTTGTTCGGCGGATTTGCCGGGCGAAACACCAAAAGCGCGGTAGCCACTAGAAAGTCCCTTGACGGGGAGGCGCCTCACGCAAACGCATTTGCTGCTGGTGCGACGACGTATCTGAGCTTCCCGCCCACGTGGGTAGAATGTGCAAC
>DASSBY010000039.1:0-4131 GCA_035698285.1 Fimbriimonadales bacterium
ACCAATTATGTATACGACCCTAGCCGACCCGTGGTTTGGACGATTGCAAGCCTGTCGCGGTTTCTCGACATCTACGAGTTAGGGAGTTTTTATGCGTTGGACTAAAGAACGCGTCGAGGGAATCATTCTTGAGATGGTCAACGAGAATCCTCTGGCCGCGCGGCCCGTTCTTCGGCTGCTTGGGGTGAGGTTTACGGACAAAGTGCCGACTCTGGGCGTCACTTTGACGGACCCTCCGGAACTGCTAATCAATGCGGAGTTTATTTGGCGTCACTGCACTTGCGAAGCGCATTTGAAGTCGGCTGTCTTCCACGAGTTTCTTCATATCGCTCTGGGCCATACGAAGCGGTTTAATAGGCTTTCGATGGTGGAAAACTTGGCCTTAGATGCCGTTATCAATGCGATGATATTTCGTCTATTCGGCGATGAATATTCCTCCCTATTTGAATACTATTATCAGAAGGAAATAGGAGTGGCAAAGCTGTTGCGGCCGATGTCGTCCGACGAAAAGCTTGCCATAAGGCAACGCCAGCATAATCGAAGGGGCTTGATGAAGAACAGGGACATGCGAACCTCTTTTGAGCGCTTTTGGGATTCGCTTTACGCAGGCGAAGTTGGTTCTGAAGATGTCCTCGAACTTGCGCAGACTATGTCCGGCAACAGGTTGTCTTCAGGCCGATTTTTGATCGGGCGACATAAAGGCGATGAGAAGTTGTCGGAGCGGGTCGGGGAGGCTTTGGAGAATTTTCATAGGCAATTCGAGCAGCGAGGATTTTCAAACGCTGCAAATCCCGGCAAATTGGAAGGCTATGAAGCTTTGCAAAATGCCGGCTCTTACGGACCGCAAATGGATCGCTGGAAGTCGCGGGTGCTGAGCATGCTGAAGCGCGCTCTTAGCCCGGAGAGGCCGGAATCATTTCCCCTCCGAGTTGGTGAGATCTGTCGGCTCCCAATTCTTAGTGCGCGAGATTTACGCGCAGCCGTCCGCTGCCAATGGAATCCATTCCTTCCTGTGGCGGAACACGAGCAAACGCGACAGGTGCCTTCGGCGGCTGCGACCGTTTACCTCGACGTAAGCGGATCGATGAGGCCCGAGATGGAGGCGGCTGTTCACCTTCTAAATCATTGCAGGAAATTGATTCGCATGCCCTTTTGGGCATTTTCGGAAACGGTCGCACCCGCCGTTTTTTCAAATCGCAAATTGTTGGCCCAGTCCACCGGTGGAACGGATATCGACTGCGTCCTTGCGCACATTTCCAAAACGAAACCCGCTCGCGCCGTTGTGTTTTCGGATGGATACATAAGTAGATTCGATGCTGGCCTCGTCGAGGCTTGCTCCGCGACGAGACTCATGGCAATTGTAACCGGTCAAGGCAGTAGCGGGCAGTTGGAGCGAGCCGGGTTTGAATGCATCCAATTGGACTCGTTGCCCGATAAATGTTCCCCATAGCATGCAAGACGGCTTCCGGCCGAGACGCTACGCCTCGCGTCGTACGGCCATAGGTTCGAGGAGCATTTCCTTCGTGTAAATGAAGTCCTCGCGTTGGTAGTCCGAAAGTTCGTAATCTTTGCGCAATACAATCGCGCCGGTGGGGCACGCTTCCTGGCAATAGCCGCAGAAAATGCAGCGAAGCATGTTTATTTCGTAACGCTTCGCGTACCGCTCGCCAGGGCTGTAGCGTTCCTCGTCGGTGTTTTCGGCAGACTCCACGTAGATGCATTTGGCAGGGCATGCGCCGGCGCAGAGAGAGCATCCTATGCATTTTTCGAGGCCGTTGTCATAACGGGCCAAGACGTGGCGCCAACGCGTCCGAGGATATTGCTCGCGCTTCTCCTCGGGATACATGACGGTCGTTTTCTCGCGCTTGAGACGTTTGGCAGTTGCCCCGAGTCCGACTAAAATGGGCCGGATGATGTCGTTGAAAATTTCCATTTAGACGGTCACCTGCTCCCGGGGCTTCAGCTCGATAACCTTGTTGTATTTGCGATTGCGAACTTTTTCCTGGAGTTTCAGAATGCCATACAGCAGGGCGTCGGGCGAGGGCGGGCATCCCGGGACGTAGACGTCGACCGGCACGACCTGATCCACGCCTTGGACGATCGCATAGTTGTTGTAAACGCCGCCGCTGCTGGCGCACGCGCCCATGCTGATGACCCATTTCGGCTCGGGCATTTGGTCGTAAATTTGGCGAAGAACGGGCGCCATCTTCTTGCTTACGCGCCCGGCAACGATCATCACGTCGGCCTGCCGGGGCGTTGCGCGAAATGCCTCGCTTCCAAAACGAGCAATGTCAAAACGGGAGGCGACGGTGCTCATCATCTCGATTGCGCAGCAGGCGAGGCCGAAGGTTAGCGGCCAAAGTGCGTTGCTGCGGGCCCAGTTGAGCAGATCGTCCTTGGCGGCAACGAGGACGCTGCCGCCCTTCTCAATTCCGCCGAGCACCGGGCTCGCGCTATCGTGCATGACGATCTCTTCGATCCTCTTTGGCATCGTTTGGAGTATACACCCGTGCGGCGCGTAAGGATTCGGATGGAAGCAGCGCGTGGCAAAATGGTGGGATGCTTTCCGGCGCGTTTGTGGCTGCGGTAACCCCGTTCGACGAAAAGGGCGAAGTCGACTACCCTGGATTTGCGCGCCTTCTCGCTTGGTTCGAACATGCCGGGCTCGACGGAGTCGTGGTCGCGGGGACCAACGGCGAGGGGCCAAGCCTGTCTGGTCCCGAAAAGCGTGATCTGTGCTTATTCGCGGTCCGGCACGCCGGCAACCTGAAGGTTATCGCTGGCCTGGCGACCTGCTCCCTTCCTGAAGCGGTTTGGCTTTCGGAACAGGCGCGAAAGGCGGGTGCCGTGGCTACGCTGGCTATGCCGCCGTTCTACTTTCGTTCGGCTATGGAGGAAGGGGTCTTGGCTTGGTTTCGCGGACTTTTCGAGGCGAGCGAACTGCCGTGCATCCTCTACAACTTCCCAAAAATGACCGGATTCACGTTCACGGCCGGCCATATCGTTGAGCTTTCCCAGTACGGCCATTTCGCCGGTATCAAGGACAGCTCTGGGGATCCTGCGCTCCTGGCCAAGTATTTGGGCGCTTGCCCGGGAAAATCGGTTTTCGTGGGAAACGAGACCCTCATTTCCCAATGCCTCGCTGGGGGCGGAGCAGGGACTATTAGCGGCCTTGCCAATAGCATGCCGCGCCACGTCGCCCGCCTGGTGCGGGAACGCACCGACGTTTTGCAGACGCAGGTGGACTCGGCGGTGGCGAATATCAAGTGCCACCCGCAGCCGGCGGTTCACAAATTCGTTCTGGACACCAAGGGCATGCCCGGAGGGTTGCCTCGACCGCCGCTCGTCCCGCTGCCGGCCGAAGCCGGCGCTTTGGTACGGGCATTCATGGAGCGTAGCGGGTTCTGACGCAAGCGTCTTTGCTAACACGGTAGCCGGGGTTGCCCGTATAATTAGAGAATCATGAAGATCCTAATTGCTGCAGTCGCGGCTGCGTTTTCCATTGCGGTGGCGCAAACGCCAGGAGTCACGTCCAAGCTAACTTTCGCGAATCATGCCGCCAAGCGGGGCCAGGTCGTCTCCGGCTCGGTCGTCATGACGGTCCCGGCGGGATATCACGCCTACGCACCGTCGGACAAGGGCGACACCTTCAAGGTGGAGATTTCACCGGTTGAGAAGGCGACTTTCAAAGTCGTCGAAGTCAAGTATCCTGCCGGCACCATGGCCGACTTGCAAGGCGAGCAGCATTCGGTTTACCGTGGCGTTGTCACGATTCCGGTGAAAATCAAGATTCCAGCGAATGCTAAGCCAAAGTCGAAATACACCGTCAAGCTTGAATTGCAGTCGCAGATCTGTGCGGACGAATCCGGCATGTGCCTGCGGCCGACGACGGATACGCTCACGCAGATCTTCACTATCAAAGCGAAATAGCCTTTGAATTCGAAGCGATATCTGGCTCTGGCGGTCGCGGTATTTGCCGCTGCGACGTGCCTTGCGCAGAAGCGCGAGGTCGAATGGACCGGTAAGCTCGTCCCGGAGGATGCCAGGGCAGGCGAATCCGCCCAGCTCGTTCTAACAGGAACTATCCGGGAGGGTTGGCATACGTATTCGATCGTTCCGGTCGAAGGGATC
>DASSBY010000040.1:0-10890 GCA_035698285.1 Fimbriimonadales bacterium
CGCGAGTTCGTCGAGGAACGTCCGGATCGCTTCATCGAGGGTCATTACTTTAGGTTGGACGTTCCGAGCGAGTATAATTTCCCGGTTCGGGTTCCGTTCGGAACCGATAAGGATTTCTCTTTTGCAAAAGCGTGGTATCTGGTTCGTCCTTTTTACTATAGTCCTGGTGGCGCTGTCGCTATGGGTCAACTTCACAAACACGCCGCGGCTCGGCCTGGACGTGGCGGGCGGCATTCGGTTTACCATTCTTGCCGATAAAAGCAAGCTTTCGCCCGCGGACGCTTCCGGCGAGGCTTGGAATACGAAAGCCGCTCAGACCGTAGGAATCCTCGAAAGCCGTGCTGCGCAGAGCCTGGGGGTGAGCGAAGCCAACGTTTACCGCAAGGGAGATGACCGGTTCATCGTAGAGTTGCCCGGGCTTACTGATGAAAACGAGGCAAGGAAAGTCGTCACAACGTCGGCTCAGCTCGAATACTATTGGGCAAGCAACGTTGTTACCCCTTTCGACGGGCTGCGGCCGTACGAGAATTATGTCGAGAAGGTTCAGACTCCCGACGGTGTTCGGGAAGTTGATAAGTTCCGGAGGAAGGGCGGAAACGAAGAACTAGCTCCCGGTACCCCCGAATATAACCAAATGTTCGAGCGATGGAAGCTCATAACAAAGGGGGAAAACCTTCGGTCCGCGCGCCCTGACCTCGAGCAGGGTACCGGAACCTACAGTATCGCCTTATCATTCAACGCCGAAGGAGAAGACGCTCTCACAAAATTCGCGCAGGCCCACCCCGGAAAGAAAGAATGGCTAGCGGCCGTGCTCGACAAGCAAGTCATCAACTTTTCTTACATTGCCGAAGACACTACAAATTTTCGAGGGGGCGGTGCCAGACTGACTGCGCACATGACGGCACAAGAAGCCCAGCGACTCTGCAGCCTTCTCAATGCCGGCGCCCTTCCCGTAAGCCTTCGCGAAGAAAACGTTAGCAAGATCCTTCCATCGATCGGCAAGCAGGCGCTTTCCCAGATGCTCCTCGCGGGAATCATATCCTTCGCGATCATTGCGACGTTTCTCCTCGTTTACTACGTTTTCCCCGGCGTCGTCGCGCTCCTAGCTCTGCTCGCCTACATCTCCATTTCTTATGCCGTTTTTAAATGGATAGGAGTGACTTTTTCACTCGCCGCCATTGCCGGATTTATCTTATCGATCGGCATGGCCGTAGATGCGAACATCTTGATCTTCGAGCGCCTAAAAGAGGAGTTGCGCATGGGCCGCACGCTTATGACGGCAATAGATTTGGGATTTAAACGCGCCTTTCCGGCCATCCTCGACTCCAACGCGTGTACGGTGATTACCTCCCTCGTTCTCTTGAATTTCGGGACCGGGCCCGTGAAAGGATTCGCGACAACGCTGATGATCGGCGTTTTTATCAGCTTGTTCACGGCTGTAACCGTTACGCGCACGCTTCTTCTCTTCTTCGTGGCAAGCGGCATCGGCAAGAACGAGAGTCTCTATGGAATGAAGCGCGGATGGTTCGGTGAGCATCTCGAAGCGAACGCAAATACAAACCCGCTCCACATCGTTCGGAACATGCGGCTCTACTTTATTATTTCGGCCCTGATCATCGTTCCGGGGGTCATTTTCCTTTCGATAGGCGGTCTTAAGCCAAACGTCGAATTTCTCGGCGGGATTGAGTCGGTGGTCCGGCTTCCGGAAGGTGCGAACGCAACTTCGGCAAGCGTGAACCAAATGGTCGAGGCTGCCGGATTCAAGGGCGTAAACGCAAAAATTGGTTCGCCCGAAGCAGGCAGCAACCGGCAGCTGGCCTATATTACGATTCCGCCTTCGGAAAATCCCGACGTGCAAAAGTTTTATAGCTCGACGGGCAGCCCCGAAGAGCTCGCCCAATTACGGCAGGATATCGGGAAGAAAATCGTTACTGCCGTCGGTGCGGATGCTTCTCCAATTCGGAAAACGGACAGCTCTGGCGCTCAAACCACTTCGGGCATAAAGGACGAAGTTTCGTTTGAATCCACCGGCCCAAGCGTGCGCGCGGAAACGTTGAGCGGCGCGATAAAGGGCGTCGTTCTATCGGCTGCTTTGATTGTTATTTACTTGGCGCTGCGCTTCGGTTTGGCGCTGGGCGGATTCGCAGTTGGTTTGCGCTTCGGCATGAGCGCAATTATCGCGATGCTGCACGACGTAGTCGTTATTTTGGGTGTTTCCGCGATCGTGGGATATTTCCTGAACTGGGAAATCAGCCAGTTGACGATCACCGCTGTTCTAACCGTCATCGGATTTTCGGTTCACGATACGATCGTTATCTTCGATCGAATTAGGGAGAACCTAAAACGTCCCATCGAAGGTGAATCGTTCGACCATCTTGTGGACCGCTCAATTACGCAGAGCTTCGCGAGATCGCTCAATACGAGCGGCACCGTTATCGTAACGCTTGCGATTCTCGTTTTTATCGGCAGCGCAACGCCGGACTTGAAGCATTTCAATGCCGCGATGCTTATCGGAATTCTTTCGGGAACGTACTCGTCGATTTTCAATGCTGCGCCGATTCTCGTACTTTGGGAACGCTGGGTCCATCGGCGAAAAGGGGCAGCCGCGACGATCATGCACGAGAAGAAATATCGGGAGCCCGCGGCGGTCGTTCATGACGAGACCGTTTGGAAAGAAGGCGCTGAAACGCAGCCAGCGCCGCGCAAAGGTTACTCCCAGACGAAGCGTCGCAAGAAATAGAGCGTATAATCAGGCATGCCCAGACCGGAAGACGTCGAAGCCATGAGATTGGTCCGCAAGGAGTTGGCGCGGCGCCCCGTGGACACCACGCTCATGCACGTGGGATTGTCGCACGGCGTCGTGCGGATCGGTGGCCAAGTTCGCGCCATGCGTGGACATTCTTTGGATATTCGTGCGGAGATGGAATTGGTCGCCAAGGTTCTTCGGACAAAGCCCGGCATTCGCGAAGTCGTTATCGACTGCATTTTCCGCAGCTAAAAGTCGGATAGCCAGCGCACCCCTTTTTCGGGCAGCTTTTGCGCGCCGCCAAGCCGGTCGGCCAAAAGAAAGGTTCGCGCCACTCTTTCCAGCGTTTCCATCCTAATGTATGCCTCCGTAAGGCTTTTCGCGATCGCCACCGCGCCGTGGGATCCCAGCAAGATAACGGCGCTGCGCGGAAGGAAGGGAACCAACGCTTCGCCCATGTCTGCCGTGCCGGGAATTTCGAAAGGAGCGAGCGCGACTTCGCCGAGGACCATGTCCGCTTCCGGGAGCGTGCGGCTCGGGATCGTCTTCCCGGCCAGGGCGAAGGCGGTCGCGGCGGGAGGGTGCGCGTGGACTACGGCTCGGGCGGGCGTATGGTGATAGATGCTGAGGTGCATTTTGATTTCGCTGCTGGGACATTCGGGGCCTAGGCACTCGCCGTCGAGAGAAACGCAGGCGATATCTTGCGCAGAGAGCTTTCCTTTGATGGCTCCGGTCGGAGTCGCGAGGACGCGGCCGTCGTCCAAACGGCACGTGACGTTTCCCTCGGCCGCCCCGATAAGTCCCCTGTCCCACAAGTCCTTGCTAACTTCGCAAATCCGTTCGCGCGCATCCCTCTCGGTCATCGTTTTGGTATACCTTGCGGGCGCTATGCCAAACTGACCTGGCGAAGGGGGCCGGCGGCCGATGCCCAGGTGGTGGAACGGTAGACACAGGGGACTTAAAATCCCCCGGGGAAACCCGTGCGGGTTCGAATCCCGCCCTGGGCACCAAAGATTTCGTAAAAAATCCGGTCAGTTTGGAACAGATACACTGAATAAGTGGTATATATTCAGTATATGGAAGATGATCCTATTGTAATGGTCCCAGTGCCTCAGTCACTCTTGCCCGAAGTTTATGCGCTTCTCGCTCGGCGAACAGCGCCGCTTTACTCGGCACCGCCTGGAATGTTGGCCGAGCGAATGACGCAAGGGGCCGAAACTCTCTCACGGGAGTTCAGCCCAGCCGAACTCGGCCTGCTAAAGAGGCGGATGGAGCCCGACAACGCTGCGCGCATCTTGTTGGAGCTGTGCGCTAACAAGCCGGGGGAGCGAGTCGATTTCAAAGAAGTTGTCTCAAAGGCTCGGCTAGAGGAGAGGCAGGTTCGGGGCCAACTTGGAGCACTGACCAAGCATCTCAACAAACTTTTCAACGACCGCCGATGGCCCGTGGAGGTTATTTCCGCGGCCAACGGCCAGACCACATATATCATGTCGGAGGACACCTCGCGCTTTTGGCGCGAACTGTAACAAAACTATGAACCAAAACCAAGAAAATCGATCCACGGACCTCACGATCCTGCTCGACCGTTCCGGCTCTATGAGCTCGATAAGGGAACAGACTATCGCGGGCGTGAACAACACGATCCAAGACCAGAAGCTCGGGAAAGACGGCTGCTTCGTTACTCTAATCCAATTCGACTCCCAGAATCCGTGCGAATTCGTATACGACGGCTTGCCCATCGAAGAAATCACGCCGTTGACGAACGCAACATTTTGCCCGCGTGCGAGCACGCCCCTTTATGATGCGATTAATCTAGCGATTGCACGGACTGAAAAGCGAATGACCGAGGCGCTGAAGCTTTTTGTTATCGTTACCGACGGCTTGGAGAATGCAAGTAGGGAGACCACGGCCGAGATGGTCGCGAACATCATCGGCGCGAAAGAAGAGAAAGGATGGCGGTTTCTATTCGTGGGCGCAAACCAGGACGCGATTTTGGAGGCCGGAAAGATCGGCATCCATTCTGAAAGAGCGCTTACATATGGCGTGTCCGACAAAGAAATTCTAGCTGCCTATGATGCGACTTCTCGCGTGCTGTATGACCTGGCCTGTGATCCAAGCGCCAGTTTCTCGGAGGAACAGAGGAAAGCCGCAAAAAGCGAATAAGGACGAAACAATTGTCCTATGGGAAACGGCGCTACCGGCGAGGTCGTTCGAGTTCGTTTTACGGATGTGCCGACTGTCCACGACCTGGGCGGCAGCCAGGAACGCACGCTTATGTCACCGCTAACTCGGCAGGTAGCAAGTTCGCCTCAGGGAAGTCTGACGGGTTCGGATGTCGCACGGCATCGAGAATGGAAGTAAAATTCCATTCGTGAAGCGGCCGTCTTGGGATGAATATTTCATGCAGATCGCTAAGACGGTCAGTACGCGGGCGACTTGCCGACGTCGGTCGGTCGGAGCTGTCATAGAAAGAGACCGTCGAATCTTGACGACGGGGTACAACGGCGCGCCCCGGGGCGTCCCTCACTGTGAGGAATATGGATGCGACATCACCCAGCGATGCCAGCTCGCGGCGCATGCCGAGCAGAACGCGATCGCCCAGGCAGCCGCGAACGGCGTTTCGTGCGAGGGCGCGACCGTGTTCGTTACGTGCCAGCCCTGCAGCGCGTGCGCCAAGATGATGATCAACGCCGGCATCAAGCGGGTCGTGTTCGAGGGCGACTACCCCGATCCGCTCGCCGTGGAACTCTTCCAGATGGCTGGCGTCGAGCTCGCACGCTTCATTCCGGCTGAGTTTGTATGATCGACTTGCTGCGCAATAGGTTCGTGCTGGCGTTCGTTCTCGCGATCGCCGCTGCCCTTTTGCTGACGCCTGTGATCATCCGGCTGGCCAAGCGGTTCGGCGTCATGGACGTCCCGGGCGATGACCGGCGCATTCACAAGCAGCCAACGCCGCGCTGGGGCGGTCTCGCTCTCTACATCGGCGTGCTTCTCGCTTGGCTGATCGTGTATCCGCTTTCCCATTTGCCGAATGGCGAGGCGGCCATCGGGCCGTACACGGTTAATTCCATTTGGATCATTGGGCTATCGGGCGGGGTAGTGCTTTTCGGGATGCTGGACGACAAGTATCAATTTCCCGCGATGTGGCAGGCTCTTTTTCTGCTGGTTTCCGGAGTTTTGCTCGCGCATCCGCAGCTGGGCGGCATTCGGATCGACGGCGTCGCGATACCATTTTCCGGCGGGCATTGGATTCAGTTTAGCCAAATAAATTCGGTGCTGCTGACGGCGCTGTTTATATTCGTTGTGACCAAAACGATGGACACGATCGACGGCATCGACGGCCTTGCCGCGGGAATCGCGGCGATTATCGCTACGACGATGTTCGCGCTGGCGCTGTACAAGCAGCCCTTGATCGGCGTGCTTTCCGCCGCCGTCATCGGCGCCTGCCTCGGCTTTTTGCGATACAACTATAATCCGGCAAAGATATTTATGGGCACGGGCGGTGCCCAGTTTTTAGGATTCTTCCTGGCAGCGATCAGCATCCAAGGCGTCGTCAAGACCGCCGCCGCCGTCGCGTTCGTGGTTCCGCTTCTCGTTTTCGGGCTGCCGATTTTAGATGCATTTTTCGTCGTCGTTCGCCGAGTTCTCAACCGGGTGCCGGTTACGAAGGCCGATAAGAGGCATATTCATCACACGCTCTTGGGGAAGGGGTTGACGCAGCGTCAAGCTGCCTGGGTTTTGTATTTGATAACCGTGGCGCTATGTGGCGCGGCTATTTTGGTGGTCAAGCTTGTCGCTTAGGGAGAAAACGGTTTGAATCTTCTGCAGGCCATCGTGCTCGGTGTCGTCCAGGGCCTCACCGAGTTTTTGCCGATCAGCAGCACGGCGCATTTGCGCGTAGTTCCGGCGCTCTTCGGGTGGGCGGATCCGGGCGCAGCGTTTACGGCCGTAATCCAGATCGGAACTCTCCTCGCGGTGATCGTTTATTTTTATCGCGACTTATCACGAGCGTTGAGCGCATGGGCAACGAGCATTGGAAAGGGAAAGGCAAAAAGCCCCGAGGCGAAACTTGGCTGGGCGGTTTTTTGGGGAACGATTCCAATCATTCTTTTCGGCGTATTATTTAAGGATTATATCAAAGGCGAATTGCGGTCGATTTTCGTGATCGCTTGGTCTTTGATTGTCGTTGGCATATTAATGGGTCTGGCGGAAATTTCCGCCAGACATAAGCGAAAGCTTCCGAGCGTACAAACCCGCGACGGCATTTTCGTGGGACTTTGGCAGGCGCTGGCCCTCATCCCCGGTGTATCTCGAAGCGGCAGCACAATTACGGGCGCCCTCTTTGCCGGATTCGATCGACCGACTGCGGCGCGATTTAGTTTTCTCTTGAGCATTCCGGCCGTATTTATTGCAGGGCTCTATGAACTATACGACGAGCGCCACAGCCTCGGCGAGATTGGCGGCGGGCCAATTGTCGTGGCGACCGCAGTCGCCTTCATTGTGGGATATTTGTCTATCGATTTCTTGATGCGATTCCTTCGAACGCGGACGACGTGGATATTCGTCATTTATCGGCTCGCACTCGGCGTCCTGCTTTTGGGCCTCTTGGCGAAAGGGTTACTTCTGCCGCGGTAATGGCCAAACCGATCGGCGTTCTCGCGCTACAGGGAGATTTCCAGAAGCACCTGGATGCATTGGCGGCGACGGGGGCGGAGGGAAGACAAGTGCGAACTCCCGAGGACCTCGACGCCTGCTCCAAGCTCATCATGCCCGGCGGGGAGAGCACGACGCTCGGCATTCTGCTCGGACTTGCCGGTTTGGACATGGCCATCGCCGCCCGCGCCTCCAAGGGAATGCCTGTCTGGGGAACATGCATGGGGATGATCCTGATGGCGAAGGAAATCGAGGGAAGCGATCAGTTTCGGTTCGGAATCTTGGATATAACCGTTCGCAGAAACGCCTTCGGCGCCCAAGTATTTTCGTTCGAAAGAGATGTCGACTTCGTTGGGCTCGACTCGCCCCTTCACGCCGTGTTCATACGGGCGCCCATCGTTACCAAGTGGGGATCAGGGGCCGAGCCGCTTGCCCGGGTCGATGGCCAAGTTGTGGCGGTTCGCCAGGGAAATTTGCTGGCTACGTCGTTTCATCCGGAGCTAACCCCCGATGGTCGCTTGCACGAAATGTTCGCCGGAATGTAGCCTTCGCCAATGTCTAACCTTTGAGCAGATGCTTGGCGTTTTCCACAGCTGCCGCGCTCACTTTCTCGCCTGCGAGCATCCGCGCGATTTCGTCGATCCGCTCCGAATCTTGGAGGCGGCGGACGCGCGTGACCGAGCGCGAGTCGACCTCCTTCTTTTCGATCGAAACTTGAACGGCGGCCCGGCTCGCTATTTGCGGTACGTGCGTTATAACGATGACCTGGTAGTTCTTGGCGAGTTGCTCCAGCTTCTTCGCTACGATGGCCGCGGTTTGGCCGCCTAGGCCCGCGTCGATCTCATCGAAAATTAGCGTCGGCACGTCGCCCTTCCCCGCCATGATCGTTTTGATCGCGAGCATGACACGGCTGATTTCGCCGCCGGAAGCTATCTTTGAGAGAGACCGAGGCGGTTCGCCAGCGTTTGCTGAAAAAATGAACTCGCAGGCGTCCGCGCCATCCGTAGAGGGCTCCTTCGGACCGAGGTCCGCGAGGAAAGTCGCCTTGGGCATTGCGAGGTCCGCGAGCTCGGCTTCTACCAACCCCGAAAACGATTTTGCGCTATTGGTTCTTAGCTTTGTTAGGATGGCGCAGTCCTCCGCTAGCCGCATTTTTTCCGTGTCGAGCTGCGTCTGCAGGTCCTCGCGGTCGGCGTCGCTGCCCTCCAATAGCCTGAGCTTCTTTTTCGATTCTCCCAAGAATTCCAAGACCGCTTCTTCTGTGTCGCCATACTTGCGCCGCAGCTTCGAAAGTTGGTCGAGCCTGCCGGCGATTTCCTCCAATCGTTCGGGGTTGAACTCGATATTCTCTTGCGCTTCCTTGAGAGCTATTGCCGACTCTTCCAGCGACATAAGGGCTGCATGAAAGTCGTCGCCGATTTTTTCGAGTCGCGGATCTATCGCCGTCGCCGCGCGGACGGAACGTAAAGCTTCCGAGAGCAGGTCCTTGGCGCTGACCTCCCCGGTGAATGCCGACTCCGCCGCGTGATTGAGATGCGCGGCGAGATCCTCCGCGCCCTTGAGTCGGGCAATTTCCCTGTCGATTTGATCGCGCTCGTCGGGCCGAATACCCGCCTCTTCGATTTCCGAAATCTGAAACCGCAAAAGGTCTAGCATTTGCTCGCGCTCGCGATCGTTAGTCTGAAGTTCGGCTATTCGGCGCTCGGTATCGCGGACGCGCGAGCATGATTTGGCGACACGCTCTCTAAGTCGGAACGCTTCCTTTCCGATCCACTCATCGAGCATCATGAGGTGGGCCGAGGAATCTAGGAGCCGCTGATGCTCGTGCTGGCCGTGGAGGTCTGCGAGCGAATCGCCGATCCTTTTGAGGGCGCTGAGCGGGGCGAGCCGACCGTTGATCCGGCACTGATTGCGTCCCTCAGCGGAAATTTCGCGCTGCAGATACAGGGCGTCTTCGCTCGCGTAGCCTAGCTCCTCCAAAAGCTGCTTTGTAGCCGCCGGAGGGTCGAAGACGGCTTGTATCACCGCCTGGGCCGCGCCAGCGCGAACCGTATCCGCGCCGACTCTCTCCCCGAGGCAAAGAGATATCGATCCGATCAGGAGCGTCTTTCCAGCGCCGGTTTCCCCAGTAATCGCCGTGAAGCCAGGGCCGAAGTTGAGCCGGGCTTTGTCCATGATCGCGACGTTTTCCGCAACAAGTTCGACGAGCATCCTAACGAGAGGACGTTGGGAGAGTCGGGGACGCTTCCCCCACCAGATCCGGCATTTTGAGCCGGCCGATGAACCCGAGCTCCACGCAATATTCGCCAAAGCGCCGCAAACCTTCCACATGGCTCAAACCAAAGCCATAGTCCATCGCTTCCACGAGATACGAGCGGCAAGTCGAAAGCGGCCAGCCTAGCCGCTCTGCCTCCGTCGCTGCGACCAATTCGATATTCTCCAGTCCGAAACGCTTGGCTCTGCCCAGAAGCATTGCGAGGTCGTCAGTGAGCCCATCTAGGCCAATCCACAGCGCCCAAACAAAAGGCAGACTCGTCAAGTCAAACCAGGCCTCGCCAAGATCCAGCACGTACAGCCCGTCGCCGTTTGCCGACATTCCGGCGTCACCGATCAGCACGGCTGCGTCCGCCTCGGCGAGCATGGAGGGCAAATGAGCCGGAAGAGCGCGGCAAATGGGATGAGCGCCGTAGGTTTCGTTAAGAATTATTCGGCACAAATGGTTCGACGTCATGGATGCTTGATCCAGGGCGAGCGTTTCGATTGTGTCGAAGGGGACTTTGGAGAAAAGTCTCACGCTCTGAACTTCTCCCTGAGAAGCTATAGCGATTCCGTTTACCGCTTTAAAGTCTGAACTTTCAAGCGCAAAGAAACTGCTCGCGAGCGCGACATTTACATCGCCTGTTTCTACCCGCCTAGCCAACTGCGACGGTGGCGCCAATAGCACTTGCGCGAGCGATTTGCCTTCCTCTGTTCCGAAATAGGCAATTAGAGGCTTAGCATTTAGGAACGGAACGCAGCCGATACGAAACACTGGCTAGTTCTTGACTTCCTTTAGCAGCTCCGAAATTGCACGATCCAATTGCGGGTCTTTCCCTGCCATATAATCCTCGTTGCTCCACGGGATCACTATGTCCGGCTTTTGGCCGTTATCCTCCATGGGAGTTCCATCGCTGCGATAGACGCCCGAGCTTGGCATTCGCATGCTTGTTCCGTCGACGAGCTGCCCGCCCCACGTCCAAATGACGTATCCTGGCGTTGGCATTCCGATGAGTTTCGCAAGTCCGCGGTCGTGCATCGCATAGGGGAACATTTCGGCGTTGGAGTAGCTGGATTCATTTGCCAAAACGACGATGGGGCGGTCCCAAACTTGCGTGCCGGGCGCCGGCTCGATATAGCCGTCCCGCTGACGGTAAAAGCCGTGCGATTTTCTCTCGAGAACGTCAATCAACGAGTCCGATATGTTGCCCCCGCCATTAAACCGAACGTCAATA
>DASSBY010000041.1:0-3274 GCA_035698285.1 Fimbriimonadales bacterium
TGGAAGCCGTTCCGCAGCGCAGCCTGCTGGTACTTGTGGAGAGCGAACGAATAGGGAAAAGTGGGCTGGGAGCTTCCCTGCTCCGTCCTCCGTTACCACCGGTCCTTGGTGACAGCCGTATTATTATAGACGCCGAATGACCGGAAAATGCAACAGGTTTGTCGCTTCTAGCGCGAAATAAGTAGGCCTTCCGACCTAGGCATGCTCGTGTGCACGACGTTGAGCAAGTGGATCGGCCCGTGTTCGTAATTCCAAACCGAGCGGTCGCGATTCCAGAAAACGCAGTAAACCGGCTTGGAATCGGGATCGCGATGCCACCCGTTCGTTCCGCATCCCGTTATCAACAGAACCCAACAAGCGGCGGGTATTTGAATGTCATCGGTAAAGGCGAACGTCGTCTCGGCTCCGCCTCGCCCAATCGCGTCTTCGTTGGCGATCATGTGCCCCCGAAGGCCCATTTTGAGGACCCCTTGGTTTTGCAAAAGCAGATATTCACTCTGCGGCTCTTCGCTTCTTTGTACCTCTACAATGCGCAACATGATCGGCTGATCCTCTGTGCATTATGGACGCAGAAGATATCAAAAAGGGCGCATATCGTGTGGATAAATAATCTTTTTTGATTAATTTAACTCGCGCATCGTGGCGCGAATAATCTTTAGCTGCAGCCGCTCGTCGCGCCGCAGCTCATGCATTTAAGACATGTGCCATTTCGCACCATCGTGAATTGGCCGCATTCGCCGCAAGGATCGCCTTCGTATCCTTTAATCTTTGCCGCTCGAATCTTTTGCGCGAGCTCGCCGCCGGTGTCGATGGTAGCTTCCTCTTGGCTCGGCTGGCCGATGTGCATCGCGAATCCAGCGCTTCCGTTCTCCTCCAAAGATTGGCCCGGAATAGCTCCGTCGTAATCCTCCGCAACAATTTCCTCCTCGACGAATTCGGGGTCCTCCTGAGGCTTACCAACCGTGTCTGAGCGCAAGTCTTCGGATGAAACTTGCACAAAATCGGTTCGATCGAGGTACGTCACGGCGAGCTCGCGGAAGATGTAATCGATGACCGAAGTAGAGATCTTGATCTGGTCGTTCCCGGCCACCATGCCATTCGGCTCGAAGCGCGTAAACACGAAAGCGTCGACAAACTCTTCGAGCGGGACGCCGTATTGCAGACCGAGCGAAATCGCTATGGCAAAGCAGTTCATCAAGCTTCGGAATGCCGCGCCCTCGCGATGCATATCGATAAAGATTTCGCCTAAAGAACCGTCCGGGTATTCGCCGGTCCGCAGGTAAACCTTGTGTCCGCCGACGCGCGCCTTCTGCGTGTAGCCTCGTCGCCTCGTCGGAAGCAGATGCCGCTTCGCGATGTAGCGATACACTAGCTTTTGCGCCGCATGCGTCGTCGCGCTCGCCGACGGGTCGATGTCCGCAAGGCTCGCGGCAGCAGCATCGGAAACGGTATTCAGCGGCTGGCTGAGTTTGCTTCCGTCGCGATAGAGGGCGTTCGCTTTGAGTCCCAAAGTCCAACTTAACATGTAAGCCTTGTCTATATCCTCGACTGAAGCTTCGTTCGGCAGATTGATCGTCTTGCTGATCGCGCCAGAAATGAAGGGCTGGGCCGCAGCCATCGAGCGAATGTGTCCCTCTGTTGAAATAAAGTTCTTGCCGGTCTTGCCGCACTTGTTCGCGCAGCTGAACACGTCGTAGTGCTCCAGCTTGAGATGCGGCGCGCCTTCGATGGTCATCGTCCCGCAGCAGTAAATGTTGGCCGCCTCGACTTGCGCCTTGGAAAAACCCAATGCGCCGAGCATGTCGAAGCTCCAGTCGTTGAGCTGCCCGTCCGTGAACCCGAGGGCATCCCGACAAAAGTCGAGCCCGATGACGTGCGGATTGAAAGCGAACTGCAGTTCGAACGCCGACTCCAGAGCCTGCTCCAGCCTTTCGAGCGCCTTGTCCGTAAAGCCGCGCTCTCGCAATTCTGGATGCGAAATTTCCGGAGAACCGACCAGCGTTCCGTGCCCGACGCAGTAGCGAACGATGTCTTCGACCTGCTCCACGTTATAACCCAACTTTCTCAGCGCCGGCGGGATGGATTGGTTGATAATCTTGAAGTATCCGCCGCCCGCCAGCTTCTTAAATTTCACGAGGGCGAAGTCCGGCTCGATGCCGGTTGTGTCGCAGTCCATCACCAAGCCGATCGTGCCGGTGGGGGCGAGTACCGTAACTTGAGCGTTGCGATATCCATGAGCTTCGCCGAGCTTGAGCGCATCGTCCCACGTCTCGCGCGCTGCCTTGAGAAGGTCGGTGGGACATTCGTCCGGGTCGATCCCAGTGGGCGCGACAGAAAGCGATTCATAGTCGTTCGCGTTGTACGCCGCGCGCCGGTGATTCCGAATAACACGCAGCATGGATTCCCGGTTTGCCGCAAATCCCGCGAAAGGTCCCTGCTCCCTCGCCATCTCGGCTGACACGGAATAGGATTCGCCGCCCAAAATCGCCGTGAGGGCGCCCGTAATCGCTTGGCCGCGAGAACTCTCGTAGGGGATCGCCATGCGCATGAGCAGAGCGCCGAGATTGGCGTACCCGAGGCCGAGGGTTCGATATTTATACGAAAGCTCGGCGATTTCGCGGCTCGGAAACTGTGCCATCAGCACGCTGATTTCCAAAACGACCGTCCACAGGCGTATGGCGTGCCGGTAGCCGTGGATGTCAAAAGCTTCCCTTTCCTCGTCGTAGAATTTTACGAGATTGAGGCTTGCGAGATTGCACGCGGTATCGTCCAAAAACATATATTCGCTGCAAGGATTGCTCGCGCGAATAGGGCCGTCTTCAGGGCAGGTATGCCAATCGTTGATCGTCGTATTAAACTGAATTCCTGGGTCGGCGCATGCCCAAGCGGAGTAGCAAATATCATCCCACAATTGTTTTGCGTTCACGCGGCGCGCTGGCTCGCCGCTTGTTCTCCACAAAAGCGAATAATCGTCGCCGGCTTGAGCGGCTCTTAGGAACGAATCGTCGACGCGCACCGAATTATTCGAGTTTTGTCCGCTTACCGTCAAATAAGCGTCGCTGTCCCAATTCAGGTCATAAATGGGAAATTCGATGCCTGAGTAGCCGTTCTGGGCAAGTTGGATCGCGCGCTGGATGTAATTAAGTGGGATCATGGCTCCCTTCGCGTCGGCGATCGCGGCTGCTAGATGCTTATTTTTCTTCGGGTCGAAGCGCGTCTCGTCGTCCGATTCCTCGCGGCAGGCCGCCATGATCGCGTTGAGGTGCAGATTGTT
>DASSBY010000042.1:0-2039 GCA_035698285.1 Fimbriimonadales bacterium
CCTCCTGGTTGTTCTTCTGCGTCATCCGCGGAACCGTCAGCAGGGGGGGTCGAATTTGCACCGAAAAGGTTGCATCGGTGCAAATTAATGGGGATTTTCGCCCCAATTATTCTGTGGCCCGCAGCTAAGTTCAAACTATCCCCTGTCAGACGCCAGCGGAGGTGGCGCAGACGCCGTGGCGCTCGGCCTTCTACTCCTGGGGCTGAGACGCCCGGCGGCTTAGTTTTCCGAGGAAATCTTCCCCGTTTATCTCGCATAGTAATCTCACGGATATACTTTTCGATATGCGCACTTTCTTAATCACATGCGGAACTTCGCTCGAACGCAACGCTAAAGCGGCAGGCTATTCGGTAGACGACGCCGGCCTCGAGAAATACTTCCTTTCCGTGGAGCCCAGGACGAGCTGTGCCGAGGCATCTTGTTTGGCACGGCTGAACTTCGAACCGGGCGACACGGCCGTCCTTTTCTGCACAGCGACCAGCACAGGCGGAAGGTGCGCGAGGGTCATCCATGACGGCTTCCCCAAGCATTCCGGCTTTGAACAGCCCGCCGGCGAAATAGCCCTGCGCGAAATCCCGGACCTTTTCGGAATGGGCGAACGCTTCTCCGACGCGCATCTCGAGTTCGGCAAACTCGTAAAGTCTGAAATCGAAGCAGCGAGGAGAAAGAACGCGGGCTTAGCCCTGTGCCCCATCGGCGGAACGAAACCGATGGCGATGATGATGGCGGCAGCCGCAGCCCTCGCGGGCGTCGACGTTTACTACGCGCGCGAAGATACGGCTGAGCTTTCGACTCTCCCGGTTAGCCAGATGGCGAATGGCTAAGCTCGAGCAGCCCGAACCCATAGCATTTCGAAGGGCCGATGCCTTCGGGAAGCGATTTTGCAAAGCGCTCGGAATCGGCGACGCGCAGGCCACCCCGAAAATCGACCGCCGGAAGTCGCTCCGCGCGATGGCCGTTCTTGGAGCAGAGCCACATGAAAGGCATCGGATCGGCTTCCAAACAAAAGGCTCCGGCAGATTCGAGCTTTCTGCAAATCCAGCCGATTGCCTCGCCAGGAGTCTTCAGCGCGATGCGAGGCTTGCCGGACGCGGGCCGAGCATGAATCGCAAAACGAAGCGCTTGGCCGTCTGCGAATCGGGGAGTAATTTTCGCCAGTACCGGTTTTTCGAGCAAATAGCCCGAGGGAAGAAGGAGATTGTCGATATTCGGTCGAACTCTGGATACGAGGACAACTTGCGCGTGAGATTCTTGCGGTTCGATGCGAAAAAGGAGACGAGCGGCGGTAAGCTGTTCGCCGGATTCGCCGGCGTCGGCCCTGGGGTCGTAAAATGCGCGGCTGAGAGTGCGATGCAGTTGATACCGATCGCCGAGGTCCTTTTTTGCGAGAGGATGCGCGGGATCGACGAGGAGCGTCGCCCGAAAGAAGGATTCCGCCATTTCCGTGGCGAACATGATACACTGTATAGGAATAGGAGGGCATTGGGATGAGTTCGATCACCATCGTCAACTTGACACCGCACGCGTTGGACTTTCTGGACGGCGAAAACGACGCTATGTCCAGCGTCGCCCCATCCGGGCAAGTCGCTAGGTGTGCGGAAACGACCGAGGTTGTGGGAAAAATTTCTATTGGCGCTGCCAAGGTCGACATCGTTCGGAAGTCGTACGGCGAATTGGACGGATTGCCACCTGCCAAAGATGGCACGGTCTATGTAGCGTCAAATTTGGTCATGCAGGCAGCGTGCGCGATGGGTCGCCACGACGTGTTTTGTCCGGCGGACTTGATACGGGATGAAAGCGGTAGGATCGTCGGCTGCCGAGCGCTTGCCGGGATGGCGGAGAAGTAAGAAATGCGAAGAGGGTTTGAGTTACCGGAATCTTTCAAGAATTTGGAGTTCGAGGAGCCGGAGATTATTGCGAAGGTCAGCTTAGAATTGGCGACGCCGATGATAGGCGGCGGGGCAGTTGCCGGCGCCCCGGATGAGCATTGGCCGATTCGACCGACCGAGATACGCGGCCACCTACGCTTCTGGTGGCGC
>DASSBY010000043.1:0-2658 GCA_035698285.1 Fimbriimonadales bacterium
GGACGCGTTCCTGCAAAAGGAATCCGGCGCGAAGCGGCATATGTACACGCGGGTCGGCAATCCGACGACCGACATCGCCGAACAAAAAATCGCCGCCCTGGAAAAGACGGAGCGCTGCCGTCTATTCGGAAGCGGAATGGCGGCCATCTCTGCGGCGATCATGTCGGCAACTGCGGCCGGCAAACACGTCGTGGCCACCGAAGCCAGCTACGGGCCGACGAAGGAATTCCTCCGCGAATATCTGCCCCGCTTCGGCGTCGAGACGACTTTCGTCGACGGGCGCAATACCGACGCCGTCGCGAATGCAGTTCGGCCGAACACAACGGCAATTTACATGGAGTCCCCGGGTACGTTTCTCTTCCATGTTCAGGACATCGCCGCGATTTGCGAAATAGCCCACGCCCGTGGAATCACGACCATTATCGACAATAGCTATGCTTCGCCGTATTTCCAGCAACCGGCAACGCTTGGCGCAGACCTCGTCTTGCATAGCGCTACGAAATACCTTGCTGGTCACAGCGACATGGTCGCCGGAGCTGTGTGCGGCAGCGAAGCGCGAATGGCGAAGCTGATTGAGCAGGAGGGTCTGCTGCTTGGCGCCGTTATGGACCCGTTTGCCTCCTGGCTCATGATCCGATCTTTAAGAACGCTGCCTATTCGAATGGAGCGACACAAGGAAAATGCCGAAAAGGTAGTTTCTTTCTTGGAAAGCCACACGAAAATAGATGCTGTTTTCTATCCGGGTTCGAAAAGTCATGACGGATACGCGTTGGCGCAAAAGCAAATGTCCGGCGCAAGCGGCTTACTTTCCTTTCGGCCCGTTTTTTGCGACGATAAATCCGCCGTCAAGAAATTCTGCGAAAGCCTTCGCCTGTTCCAAATGGGCGTAAGCTGGGGCGGGCACGAAAGCCTGGTAGTGCCACTCAATTCCGAGGAAACGGGAAATCGGTGGCTGATGCGCTTATCGATTGGTCTTGAGACCGCCGAGGATTTGGCTGCGGACTTGGACGCTGCGCTAACCCGACTATAGGAGGGAACAAGGGCCGGCGAAACGAAGTCAGACCGTTACATGAAAAACGACAAGACGGTTACCGCTTCGCGCGCGCGAACCACCCTGCCGACTCTCCTCGATCGGGCCGAGAGTGGAGAGGAGCTAGCGATTACCCGGTATGGTGCTCCCGTGGCGACGCTCGGACCGGTCCAAAATCGCCGCACTCTTATGAGCGGAATCGCCAAAGAACTCAACGATTTAAGGCGCGGCCAACTTCTTGAGACGGTCACGCTAAAGGAACTTGCCGACCTGGCTTAGACACCTCCGTTAGGTAAGTTACAGGAAGGGGCCGCGCGGCCTCTTCCGCATATTTATCCCACGATATTCTGCATGCTCTGGAGCGGAATGTATGTGCTGCCGTCCGATTTTAGGACGGGCGCCGCGATATCCTCCCAATTCGCACCCTTTTTAATGCTCTTCGCAGCGAGTGGCACGATATATGCTCGACCGGAATGGTTGAAACTAAAGGTCCCCAGCCGTTCGTTTTCATTTAGCGAAATACCGCGCGCCGCGGCCCATTGGCCCAGCGGGGCCATGATCTCGCCGGTGGCCGTTCGCATGCAGTTTGTAATCGTAATACCATTTACTATCTGGTTGGGAGCGGCACTCAGCCGCCGCCCGAATGTCTTGGCGAGCGCATTTCGTGCAAGGCCCTCGACGAGCGCCTTGTCGCCCTCGGGATCGGAGTTGTGCCAAGTTACGTCGCCTCTTGGGCCCGTTCCGGAATAGGTTATTTTTACAACTACGAAGGCCGAATCCATCATCGCATATGTCGAGACGCCGAACTGCGATACAAAGGAAGTTGCTCGATCCGCCATGCGGAGGCCGCTCGGCGGAGTCACCGGCTTGTTTCGCTCTATTTCGTAGCTGCTAACCAGCGTCAACCGTTTCCAGGCGAGATCCGGATCGATCGAAATCGTGTTGATGCGAGCATTGAGGCTAGCCTGATCGCTTGGCCGCTTAAACAGCAGGGAATTGTCCGATTCACGCCTGTAAACGAGGGCAAATCCGGTCGAAACATCTGGCATCAAATCGTCAACGAATACTGAGATTTGCATCGAAACTGCAACAAGAATTGCTGTAACCATCATCATTTCACCTCGTCGATCTGTACATTGATTGGACTGCGCGCGACTGGACCCGATGTCTGTCCGGCGTAGCCATCTACTAAACCAAAGAATCGTGGTTTTGTATTTCCTGGAGTATTCCAGTAAGGATTAGGGGTCTGCCAATAGCCAGCCACCGTCCAGCCGGCCGGCGGATTCATGTATGCATTCCCCGACGTATCGTAGATTTGTGCGGCGCAGGCATCATATGCGCTTGCGGACTGTCGACAAATCTGGTGAAAATTCCAACTAGTGCTATAGTATAATGATGCGTTTGAGCCATCGGAACCAATTGGACAAATTAGGTTCGTCCTGACTCCGACATCCGGATCGGGGAACTCCCTTTCAATATCGGTACCAACCCCAATTGCTCGCGTCACGATGTTCAGGTACCCAGAAACGTCTCGGCAATCGCCATTGGTCCAGTTCGGCGGACCCGAGCGGTTCACAAAAAAGGACGTTAGGTCATAGGCTATGGACAAGCTGTATTGATTTTCTATG
>DASSBY010000044.1:0-11679 GCA_035698285.1 Fimbriimonadales bacterium
CGCCTCGAATTGCGATTCTGAAGGCCCCCGAGGGCGTCTACAAGTTCTCGATCGTGAGGGACTTCCAGGCGGGTGGCAGTCGCGGCCTGATCGACAACGAATATCCATTTTTCAGCGGGATCGCGCCGGGGCCGCGAACGACCTTTATGCCGGCGAAACCGTAGAGCACGCTTTCGATGCAACCCGCGGCCCCTGTCACGAAATATCCTTCCTGGGAACTGCGTCGCTCCCTAAACTGCATGCGGTCATCGACGAATGGCTGCCAAGCCCGCCTCCATAGCCTATATGCCTCGTCAGGCATGCCCAGCCTCGCCGCGATAACAGCATGAACGGCATCGCTCATTGCGGGGCCGTTTTTAGTCGCCTTATCTTTATATCTCTCGAACATTGCCTTTTGCGTGCGCGCATCGAACGGCCACTCGAGCGGAAAGAGCGATAGGAGAGCGGCGGCCTGCTGGTACGTGCGCATGTGATCATTGTCGAAAGTCTGCGGCACGCCGTCCGCTGCCGTGGGAATGACCACACGACCTGCCCATTCTCTCTCGCCGCAGAGTTCGGCCACCATCTTTGCCAAAAGGTTCGTTACGAGATCATTGTTGCGAAGTCGTCCTTCGTCGGGGCTTTCGACGGAGCGGATTTCAATGCCGCGATCCGTCGCAGCGGCGTGCTCTTGGAACTGCTTTAGCGCGATGCGTGCAAGCCCTTCAGTGTCGGCGGCAGTGGCGAGGCCGAAAGCCTCCGCCCGCCGCGACCACCAAACTGCCCATCCGGCAACATGGATCGCGCCGGTGAATTCCGGGGGAGTTTCGTCCTGGCCGGCAGGACCTGCTTCCCATGCGAAATGATCTCCCGAGTTCTCCCTGCGCCAAGCCGTTGCCAGCTTGGCCACGTCGGGATTGGTGAAGCAATAGACGGGAAGCATCCACGCCTCGGCATCCCAAAAGCGAAATCCGCCGTACCGCGCGCTGCTTAGCCCCATCGGCGGCAAGATCGGGTTGCCCGAGATTTTTAAATAGTAGAGAAACGACCGAATTGCCTCCTGATCTTCCTGTGGACCATCGATGACGATATCCATATCGGTCGGCCTTCGCAGCCTGCGCTTGGACATGGCAAAGATATCCGCGTAGGTAGTGGCGGTCGCCCCGTCGAGCCAAGCGAACCGCTCGTAAGTTGTCGGATCGATTCGACGCGTCGCTACGTGCCAGTCCCCGGCGCCTCGCTCTAAAATGCCGATGCCTCGGTCCGAGGAAATACGCTGGGCGATCATGCGGTTCTGAGGGTCGGCGACCGTCCGGATCTCGATTTCTGCGCCGGCGCGGTCAGACCAACGTGCGACGTACTCTCCCGTCAGAAAGTCCAGACGCTGTGCAGAAAAGCTCTTCGGCTTGAGGAGGTCGCCGGAGCTTTGGATGTCGAAGTTAGTCGGGCTGCCGGGCTTTATTAGACGGCCGCCTTTATAAGTGAAAGACTCGCCCCCAATCCCGCTAGCGACGAGGGCGATACCAACGTGCGGATTGCCGATGTAGACGGTGTTCGGCGCCTCGGGGCGTTGTGCGGATGGGAGATGCGCGGAATTCGGGCCGCCGCAGCCGGCGATCAGCGTTAGAGCGCCGGCGCAAGCGGCGATTTTGTGAATCAGATCGAGTAAGTCTTTAGGTCCGGCGATACCTCAAACTCCGCGGTGCAGCTTCTCAGCTCCTCGACCGAGACATCCGGATGGTGCTCGACAAGTACGAGGCCGCCGCCGGGCTTTACGTCGAAAACCGCCTTCTCCGTAATGATTCGATTGACCACGCCCTTGCCGGTCAGCGGGAGGCTGCATTCCTTGAGGATTTTCGGAGACCCGTCTTTGGCAGTGTGCGATTGGATGACGACGACGTTCTTCGCGCTAGCGACGAGGTCCATGGCGCCGCCCATGCCTTTGACCATCTTGCCGGGGATCATCCAGTTCGCGAGGTCTCCGTTCACGCTCACTTCCATGCCGCCGAGGATCGAGAGGTCGATATGCCCGCCGCGAATCATCGCGAAGCTGTCCGCGCTGCTAAAAAAGCTCGCTCCGGGACTCGTCGTCACTGTTTGCTTCCCGGCGTTAATAAGGTCGGCATCGACTTCTTCCTCGGTGGGGAAGGGTCCGATTCCGAGGAGGCCATTTTCGCTTTGCAGGACGATGTCCATCCCCTCCGGGATGTAGTTTGCGATGAGCGTCGGCATGCCGATGCCGAGGTTGACGTACATGCCGTCGCGCAGTTCTTGGGCTGCTCGCCTGACGATGATTTCCCGTGCTTCCATCGGTTTCAGCTTACCCATTCGAAGGCTAAGTATCATTATTGCGGCCATGAGTTCGCGTGCCGTTCGCGTTTACCTCGAGATGATAAAGATCAAACACTCGGTCTTTGCACTCCCGTTCGCGATGGTCGGAATGATGTATGCCGCGAACGGGTGGCCCGGATGGCGCACGTTCTTGCTGATCGTCATCGCCATGGTTAGCGCGCGAAGCGCGGCGATGGCGTTCAACCGCATAGCGGACGCGGAAATAGACGCCCGGAATCCACGGACGAGCGGCCGCGCGATTCCGAAGGGCGCTCTGCGCAAAGGCCACGCATCGGCGCTGTGCGCGCTTTCCTGCGTGCTATTTTTCGCAGCGGCTGCGCTGCTCAACCGAACGACGCTGCTGCTCGCGCCCGTTGCGCTTTTTGTCCTAATGCTGTATTCCTACACGAAGCGCTTCACGGCGTTGTGCCATCTTTTTGTGGGGCTGTCGCTGGGCATCGCGCCAGTTGGGGCTTGGGTCGCGGTGACGGGCACGCTTGCATGGGCGCCGGTTTTCTGGTGTCTGGCGGTTATGTTTTGGACTGGCGGCTTCGACGTGCTTTACGCTTTGCAAGACGAAGAGTTCGACCGGCAAAATGGATTGAAAAGCATTCCGGTGAGTTTGGGGAGGCGCAATGCCATTTTTGTCAGCCGGATTTTTCACCTTTTGGCGGCCTCGTGCTTGGTTGTGGCGGGGCTTTTAGTCGGCGGCGGCATCGCCTACTATTTGGGCGTCGCTTTCGCGGCGGTATTGCTAATTTATGAGCAGTCTTTGGTGCGAACCGACGACATTTCCCGTGTCGACTTCGCTTTTTTTACGCTCAACGGTTACATTTCCGTTGGTTTTTTTGCGTTTGCCTTGACGGATGTTTTGTTGAGATAGTGGGACCCGGCTGAAGAGAAGGCATCTGCCAATTCCGTCACGGCTAGATCGCAGGTTCTTGGCAATCGGCTAATAAATTCCGCGATGGCACTTTCATCGAGAACCGTTATGGCGGGATTCTCGATCGAGGCCCTCGTCAGGCTGTGAAAGACCAGCGCTCCGGAGACTTCAGACCGAATACCGGTCCGCTTCAGATGCCTCTTAATAGACTGCATATGGCCGCGTGTTTGTTTGGAAAGGCTCTTGGTTCTTTTCTTGTATCCATTGTCCATCTTGAGATACCAGAAGTCGCCTTCGCATCCGAATTGTGTTGAGTAACGCTTGCATTCCAAAGCTGTGACACCTTGAGGTCCGAGCACGATCAAGTCGACATCGCCACGCTTCTCATTTGGAGGCTGCCAATTCGTTATGACTATGTATTCATCAGATAGAGTCTGCAGCTTTTTGATGATCCCCTCTTCTCCTCGATTGCCGAAAAACCAATTCAATAAAAGACCGCTCGCCTCACCGATAAGCGACAAGGAGAGGAAGGCGACTACCAACAGCACAATGGCGCGCTGGTCGTGCCAGCGGACGGAGACTTGCCATGCTGCAACCAGGACGGCAAGAAACACAAGAATGAAAATGCTCAGCCGGCGGACCATCCTTTTGCCTAACGATCGGTTGCGGATCAATACCATTGGCTCACGCTTCCCAGAGAAACGGCTTGGCGTCCGTAACAATACGCCCGTGCTGTTTTTGGGCTTCGTACAAGTAATCCGGCAGAGTAAACGTCGCCAAGTGGAATCTCGGCGTGTAATAGCGGGTGCTCACGCTCCTGGCCGAAAATCGAGGCGCCAGTTCTTCTTCCGAGAGCTGCAGGGGGTCATGCTTTTTGCTCGCCAAAATAAATCCCCAAGGCATCATGAAACTGGTGACATGAGCCCAATAACCTCGAACAACTGGGAAAATGTCGGTCATACTTGCAAGCGTTTCCAAGCAAGCGGCGAAGCAATACGGATAGTTCGCGTTTGCGCACCCCGCCTGCATGGCAAAAATCCCGTCGTCGCTTAATGCTGCGGCGCAAGCTTCGTAATATTCCTTTGTAAAAAGCCGAACGGCTGGTCCGTTCTCATGGGGGTTTGGCAGGTCGCTCAAGATGACATCGAATCCTGCTCCTCGATTGTCCTCTACGTACTTCCGGGCGTCCTCGTGCAGCAGCGTCGTGCGCGGGTCTTCGAACGAACCCCGATGCCACTCCGGCATATGCTCCTTGACCATATCGATGAGCTCGCGGTCGATGTCGACCATTACCGCTTCCGAAACTGTGTTGTGCGCTAGCGCTTCCCGTAGGGTGGCGCCCTCCCCACCGCCGAAAACGGCGATTTTGCGCGGGTTTGGATGCAAAACCATCGCCGGCTGACTCATGCATTCGTGATACACGTGCTCGTCGAAAAGCGACGTTTGGATGTTGTGGTCGAGAAAGAGGCTCTTCCCGAAGCGCGGCACTTCGCAGATCTGATATTCCTGAAACTTGGTCTTGCCCGAAAGCAGCATCTTTTCGATGGTGAAAAACCAGGTGACCGCAGACGTGTGCGTCTCGGCCACGAACATTCCGGTGCTCTGGCTAAAGGACATGCGAGCCGAAATTTTACCGCCCGGCTACAATCCGGCATGGCCCACCTTCAGTTTCCGGTACGCGGCGAGAAGATCGCGATGCTCGTCGAAACTTCAGCGCACGTTTGCAGCCGTGAGTCGGAGTTTCAAACGATCGACGTTTACGACACCGATGCGCTGGGCCGAATCCTCCTTCTCGATGGCCATATTCAGCTCGCCCAGCTCGACGAGCGGGCTTACCACGAAGCGCTCGTCCACATTCCCATGCTTTCTATCGACGATCCTCGCCGCGCTTTGGTCGTCGGCGGGGGCGATGGCGGGGTTCTGCGCGAACTCTGCAAATACCGTTCCCTGGAGGCTATCGACATGGTGGAGATCGACGAAGCGGTTGTCGATGTCTCAAAGCAGCACTTACCTTTCGTGAGCGCAGGAGCTTTCGACGACCCGCGAGTGAACCTGCAAATCGAGGACGCGTTCGGCTTCCTCAAAACCGTTTGCGACCCCTACGACCTCATCGTCCTAGACATTACCGACGCGTACGAAGAGGAGGACGGCAGCCTTAGCGAGCGGCTCTTCACCGACTCGTTCTATAAAGACTGCCTAAGCGCCCTTTCAAAGCGCGGGCTCGTCGTCACACAGGCGGACAATAACGTTTTCTGCCCCTACAGCCTCGCCGCCATCTTGAATGCGTTTAGGAGTACCTTCCCGGCGGCGGGATCGTACCAAGCGCTTGTCCCGTCGTTCGGAGGCTTCTCCGGCTACGCATGGGCGAGCCATGGGGCCATGATTCGGCCCGACCTTGCATTCGAAGTGAAGAATCTCGACCTCGCGTATCTAAGCAAGGCGACCTATGCACTAGCCTTCGAAAGCCTGTTCGTTCAAGTTTAACTTAGTCATCCTGCCGGCTTTGCAAGCGTTCGACTTCGGTCTGAAGGCCCCGGCGAACCAGGAGATAGCTCGTTCGGGAAGCTCGGAATTTCTCTTGCAGAATCCGTACCGCCTCGTCCACTGCTACCGAGTTGCTGCAATAAAACAGATCGATCGCGGCGTAGCCGTGCTCGGGCCAAGTGTGGATCGTGAAGTGCGACTCTTGGATGATCACCGCGCCGGAGACGCCGTAGGGCTTGAATTCGTGGAAGCTGTCCGTCACCACGCTGGCGTTGCTGCGGCGAGCCGCTTCGACCATGGCGCCGCGCACGTAACCTTCCTGCTCCAAACTCGCGCTGTCGCAGCCGTAGAGCTCGACAAGCAGGTGGCTGCCGAGCGAGGGCAATTGGTCGGGGACTTTGGGATTGTGGAAATCGTCGCGGTCGAGCCAGTCCCGGAAGCTGCGGTCGTCATCGGACGTAAAAACGGTCCAACCTCGCTCGAGGCGGACCTGTTCGATGGCCAGGCTGCGCATAACCTTCGAGCGAATCCAATCGACGATGGTCGAGACCCAGCTTTTCTTGTGTGGAACGACGATAGCGCCTACGACGACGCCGATCAGAGCTACATACAGCACCGCCCAGTACCTCCTCGTGATCCATCAGAGAGGCGCCCGACACTTGACCCAAGCCCCGGAGCGAACCCAGCCGCCAGAAAACCCAGCAGCGCAAGTTGCGCTGACCTAATATCAAAGCCCAGAGTAATCATTTTCGTAGGACGCCGCCCTCGTGGCCAAGAAGGCCCTTGGCGGCAAGCATCAAAGTGTACCCAAGCACACTCATTGGCCATCTTTACGACGTGCGAGCTGGTGGTGTTGTTCCAAAGGTCCCGCCCGGATGGCCGCCGGAACATTTTTCGCCCAAAACCCAGTCAAACTTAGAAATCAGTGTGTTCCGCCCCGCATTGCGGCGGGATCGAAGGGAATTAGAGAAGGTTATGTATCAGGCCGCATTTCCTGATTGGCAGGAAGAAGAACAGTCCATATCCGGCACGGCATTTTCGCGCCTAACGCGCACTCCTCTCTTGCCGCCCGAGCAGGAGCGACATCTTGCGCGCCTCGCCCGCTCGGGAGACGAGTCGGCTCGGAAAAAGCTGATCGAAGCCAATATGCGGCTAGTTTTCACGATAGCGCGAAATCGCCAGACCAAGAGCATTTCCTATGAGGATCTGGTGCAGGAAGGGGCGATTGGGCTTATGCACGCGGTTTCGCGGTTCGATCCGGACATGGGTTATCGCTTTTCGACCTATGCGATTCATTGGATAAGGCAGACGATCATGCGCGCCGTGTATTCGAAGTCCCGATCGATTCGGCTACCTTCTCACATGGTCGAGTTCCTTCGAAAAGCGGAATACACCAGATCCCGTCTTTGTGGCGAGCTAGGGCGCGAGCCGACGTCAGGGGAGGTAGCAGAAGCTTTAGGCGTTCCAACGTCCAAGGTTGAAGCGGCTTGGGCCTGCCCCGTGGACGTTTCCTCGCTCGATACGCTCGTTGGAGAGGACGACTCGACGTCCCTCCTCGCGATGATTCCGGACGAATGCTGCCTCGATCCCGAGAAGGAAATGCTGGATAGGGAATACGGCCGCACCATCATGCGCGCACTCCGCGAACTGCCGCCGAGAGAGCAGGAAGTAATCTGCAGACGGCTCGGGATCGAATCGGAGGAAGAGGCGCCTCTCGTTGAAATCGGCACTCAAATGCGACGGTCGCGCGAGAGGGTCCGTCAAATTGAGGCCAATGCCCTAAGAAGGCTGCGGACCATCGTTAGCAAGCTCAAGCTGAACGATCCTTGCGGGGAGTAGCGCCAAAAAGAGCAAAAATGTGAAACCAAATCAAGCAATTCGTCGTTGTTAAACGACAATTGCCCCGCATTCGGCCCGGCGTATGAGTCATAATGCCGTTCCAACGTTGGGGGTTCGTCACCATAAGGCAAGAAACGATCATGTCGATGTCCGATAACACAAACGATGTCATATATCTCACTCCGGAAGGCCATCAAAGGCTAGAGGAAGAGCTTCAATACCTGACTACGGTGCGCCGCCAGGAAATTGCGACGCGCATCCGTGACAGCAAGGAGCACGGCGAGTTCAGCGAAGATAATTCCGAGTTGGACGAGGTCAAGTTTGAGCAGGCTATGGTCGAAGGCCGCATCGTGGATGTCAAATCGGTGCTGTCGAACGCTCAGGTTATCACCGCTGCCGATGTTTCGACGAAGGAAGTTTCAATCGGCTCGCTGGTTCAGGTTATGAACACAAAATCGAAGGATTCGTTCAAAGTCCTTGTCGTGAGCAGCGTCGAGGCGGATCCCGACCACGATAGGATTTCCACCGAATCTCCGCTGGGCGAAGCAATCTTCGGAAAGAAAAAGGGTGACAAGGTAACTGTCGACGCGCCCGCGGGCAAGATGACTTATGAAATTATGAGTCTCGCAAAGGGCGTGAAGTGAGCGAAGAGCTCCGCCTGCAGAAACTCAAAAAACTCAAAGAACTCGGTCACGATCCTTACCTCGCCGAGGAATACGTTACAACCCATACTCCAGCTGCAATAAAAAGCGGCTTCGACGCCCTGGAGGGCAGCGAAAGCGCTCTTGCCGGCCGTATAACGGCGTTGCGCCTAATGGGCAAAGCGTCCTTTTTCGATATTACGCGCGAAGGCGAGCGGATCCAAATATATTTAAAGAGGGACGATGTCGGCGACGAGACTTGGGAAGTTTTCGGGCTTGCGGACATCGGCGATATCGTGGGAATTTCGGGGACCGTTTTCAAAACGAAGACGGGCGAAATATCCGTACATGCGGCGAAGTTTGCGATTCTCGCAAAATCCTTGCACACCCTGCCCTTAGGAAAAGAGAAGGAAGGCAAGCATTGGTACGGCCTCGCCGATGTCGAAGAGCGGTATCGACGAAGATATCTCGATCTTATCGCCAATTCGGAAAGCCGAGAACGGCTTTTGGCGCGTTCGAAAATTTTGACCGCAGCTCGCAATTTCCTCGATGATCGCGGATATGTCGAGGTTGAAACACCGGTCCTGCAGACTGAGGCCGGTGGCGCCGCTGCGCGCCCCTTTTCGACGCACCACAACGCCCTCGACATCGAAATGAAATTGCGGATTTCGCTCGAGCTTCACCTGAAAAGGCTACTCGTGGGCGGATTCGACAAGGTATACGAAATCGGACGCGTCTTTCGCAACGAAGGCATTAGCACGCGTCACAATCCCGAGTTTACGCTCCTCGAGCTTTACAGTGCATACGAAAAGATGGAGGATATCGAGACGCTCGTGGAAGATCTGTGCCGCGCGCTGGCTCGTGCCGTCAATGGGACTGAAACGGTGAAGATTGGCGACGTCGAACTGGATTTTTCCGGAAAATGGCGCCGGACTAATCTCCTCGATGCTATCGAAGAGCGCTGCGGTATTTCCCCGGAGGCCTTTGATTCTTTCGAGACCGCGCTCTCCGCGATGGGGCACGTTGGCTTGCCGACGGATAAGGAAACCGATGTTGGCGGAATTATTGAAAAACTTTTGGAGAGATTTGTCGAGCCGCATTTGATCCAACCCACGTTTGTAGAGGGATATCCGATCGAAACGTCTCCTTTGGCGAAAAAAGATCCTTCGAGGCAGGGCTTTACGCGCCGCTTTGAGGGCTACGTTTTGGGCAAAGAGCTGTGCAATGCATTTAGCGAACTCAACGATCCCCTGGACCAACGCGCGCGGATGACGCTTCAGGCGGAGCAGCTTGAAAAGGGAAACCACGAGGCGAATCCGCTCGACGAGGACTTCCTGTACGCGCTCGAGGTCGGAATGCCCCCTGCGGGCGGGCTTGGAATCGGGATGGACCGCCTCGTGATGATTCTCACAGGTGCCGAAAGCATCCGCGACGTTATTCTATTTCCGACAATGCGGCCGCAAGAAAAATGACGGACTCTCAGAATGTCCACTACCGTCATGGCCAGGTTCGTTTTCGGTTGCCGAAAAGCTGGATCGCGGAAAAAGAGGCTAACGGCGATGGGATTTTCTACGATCCTAAAATCGAGGGCGGTCTGCTGCGACTGAGCGTGCTGACTTTCGATTCTCCGCACCACGTTTCGCCGCAGGACGCCATCAATCTCTTGGCATCCTCCGGCCGGAACGAGGGGCGCGAGATCCTTGGACTGAAAAACGGCAACGCCCTCGTCCGCTATCGGGAGGAGGTGGAAGATGAAGACGGCGCTATGGTGCTCAATTTCTGGGAAGTCGCCGGTCCGTTGCTGCCGGACCATTTGCGGCTCGCCGTGTTTTCGTACGCTATTCCGGAGTCCAGGCTGACGGACCGGGAGGTCGTCGACATTATCAGAACGCTCGAAGAGGAAATATTTCGCTGCGAGTTCGCGCCTGAACTCGTCGCAGGCGAATAGTTAAAAAGCAGAAGCCCTTGCCGTTCCGAAAAATTTGCTTCGAGCGAGAAACTCGCTAAAGCTATGGTGCGATTTGCGTCGAGGAGCTTCAAAAATCTGCATTCGAACAAGTTGCCCTGCTCTCAGCGGCTTCTAAGCTCCGGCTCTTGCGAGCCCACCCAATTCGGTGACAAAAGCTTCTACAAAATATGATACATCATGGCATATCGGATTGCAACCCCAAAATGAGGTTGTTATCTCAGGATTGTTTCTCCGACATGTTCTCTACACTTTTTCCACACTAGCCCTTGATGTCCACCTTCAGCCGATGGTCGAGGTTCGCCGCTATGTTCGCTATCAGATAATAAAGCCGCGCTGTGTTCGCGATCTTCTCGTAATTGATCTTGTCGGGCGTATCGCTCGGCTGGTGGTAGTCCGGGTGGAAGCCGCTGAAAATGAACGCGATCGGAATGCCCTTCTCCGCGAACATGTAATGGTCGGAGCGCGTGTAGACGTCCTCCTCGTCGTATTCGAACTTGAAGTTGACGAACTTATTGGCATCGAGGACGAGCTGGTGCAGTTCGGTGGAAAGGCGTTTGCTGCCCACGATGTGCGTCGTATCGAGATTGTCTTCGGGCTTGTCTGTTTGGCTTTCCTCGTTTCGACCGACCATGTCCATCTGCAATTCGCAGACCATCTTGTCGTTGGGAACCTCCGGGTGCGCCGTGTAGTAGGAGGAGCCGATCAGGCCCATTTCCTCGCCGCAAAAGCACATGAAAAGGATGCTGCGCTTCGGCTTGACCGGATTTTGGGAGAAGGCGCGGATAATCGCGAGCAAGGCGGTGTTGCCCGACCCGTCGTCGTCGGCGCCGTAGTATATGGTGCCGTTCTGCGTTCCCAAATGGTCGAGATGCGCGCCCATGCCAACGTATTCGGCCTTCAAGGTCGGATCCGAGCCTTCAAGCAATCCAACCACGTTGGGAACGCTGACAGCCTGAACTTCCAACTTCGCGACAAGCTTCGCCTGCTGGCCGGCATCGACGACATCCATCCGATCGCCGGAAAGAGCCGCGGGGTCGACGATCGATGCGTCGCCGCCGGTACCTCGCACAAGGCTCTGCGCAGCTTGGACGGTGATGCGCCCCTGGGGAGCCCGCTGACCACGCTGCGGACCACCGCGGACCTGGCCATCGTTAGTTGCGGCTCGCCCGAAGCTGTAATCATTCGATATGGCATCCGTAGTCACATAAAGGATCGCAGCCGGTCCGGCGCCGCTGAGCTGACGGCGAACTTGCACCGCGTCGCCGCCGACATTTGCGACAACGATCTTGCCCTGCACCTTCGAGTCGTCATCGAGTCTAGCGCCCGGCCCGCTCGCTGCCACGTAAACGAGATCGCCGCTTGCGTCGACGTTATCGCGGATTCGGTCCATGATGAAGGCCGAGCCCGCTTTGATATTGACCTGCGCGCCGGGAAGCGTTAGTTTGCTTGCGTTCGGATCCATTCTGCGGCGCTCGAATGGGACACCTTGGAAATAGGTCCCGTGGTCGCCCATCGGTTTCAGGCCGTACTCTTTGAAGCGCGCGGCCATAAAA
>DASSBY010000045.1:0-4753 GCA_035698285.1 Fimbriimonadales bacterium
AGAGCCTATATGGCACGCGCCCGCAAAGAATATCTATCCTTGCTTGTGGCGGACATGTCGGCGAACGGCATGCCGACTGTAAGCGATGTGGCCGCCAGGGCCGGCGTCGATCGTAAGACCATGGGCAACTATCTGGAAGAGGCTGGCATCGATTTGCCGCGTGAACCTGGACGGCCCGTGAAGACAAGATCGTAGGAATTTTTCCCCAATTGTTTATCGAGCCAAATCACAGAGCAAAATTATCGTTGTGAATACCTTAGAAATTCCGAAAGAAACGATCTCAAAGAACGGCGTCGAGAATAAGCCTTCCGCGCGTGAGCTAACGCCCGCAAAGCGGGACGCCCACGGGAACAGGCTCGACTATTTCTTCTATGCCCGCAGGCCGATGGCTGCTCGCAAGCGCGCGGAAGATGCGGCGTTTCAGGGCGTTCTCGACGAGACGGAAGATCCCAAGCAGCGGGCACTAATAAAATTCCTGCACGACGACAAGCTTTATGAGGCGACGCAGGATGTGCATCGCGTCAAGCGCGAAGTCTCCGAGGAGCTGCGCCAGCAGAACGATCTGTCGGAAACTCATGAGGCGCTCGTCGAGGCGCGCGTAGAGGCAATAAGGCGGGCTGCCGCTGAAGCAACCGCAGAGCTTGTCGTCGCGCATCAGGAGGCCCAGGCCATCGAAGAGCGAGCCTTCGATGCAGCTGCCAAGGCCTGCGGCCAGCTTGGCATTCTCGTTCCGGCGGAGGGCCCCGTCGACGCCGCCGCGCAGAAGCTGCTGGCGAAAGACGCGCACATGCAGGCGGTGTCGGAATCGCTTCCGCATGATGCCGACTACCCGCAGTCTTTTCCATATCGTTTTGGTCAATTCTGCTTGGGAATCGCATCCGGCGTCTTTTTGGGCATCATGCTCGCAGCCGTTTTCGGGCTGGGTTCGTCTTTCACCGAGATTGTCGGCAACCCTTACTTGGTTGCATTCTTTGGCCTAATCGGCGTCATGACAGCCCAGATCATGGGCCTCGCCTGCGGCTACACTTTCCGCCTCGTTTCGCAATCGACGTTTGCGCGCCAGCCTTTTCGGTCCCGCGTGATCGCGCACCTAATCGCATTCGGAACACTGGCCCTCCTTTGCGTCGTGGAGGTCGGCGTCGAATACTTTGGCATGTCCAAGGGCAACGCGATACGCATGGTGATCAATCAAGGCGTCAGCGACAGCGTCATCTTGTTCGCCGCGATGGTCGTGAGTGTCGGATACATGATTTTGAAGTCCGCGAGCGGCTACCTGTATGGCCGCATGCTCGAAGTTCGCGGCCGGCTTGCTGCGTATCCTATTAGCGCCCACGCGGTGGAAGCCATATCCAGCCTTGGCAGTCTGGCCGTTTGCCGCGCGCAAACCCTGCTCGCCGCCTCCCGACTTGCAAAAGAGCAGTCCTTGTTCGAGGATCGGATTAACCGGGCAAACGAGCGCCTGATTCCCTACGCGAAGGGCCTTTCGGAAGAGCAAAAGCACCGGATCCAGGATGCGGTCGATACCCAAGAACTCGCCTTAGTAGAACTGAACACCGAGCTCAACTCTCTTCGCCGAAATCGCCTCCGGGGCGGTTCAAACGATTCGTTTCTAAGACGGATTCTGAGGGCCATAAAGCGGTTGTTAGGTTTCAGACCTTAGTTTTCAGGCGCCGGTCGTCGAGGCGGGGAACGAATCGCGACTTGAGCATGTCTATATCGGTGTAAGCATGGAGACCATCAAGGGAACCAATCAGCGTCCGACGTTCCGGCGTCGATATCTGACAAAATAGCTGAGCTTGCGGTGACGCCGAGTTTATTCGACGGTTTCCTGAATTGACTACCCATTAGCGCCCGTCCTTAGAAGTGAGCGGCACTGCGCCCACTCCGATGCAGTGGAACCTCAAAAACGTATACATAGTGGATGGCCGTCCGTCCAGAAGAAGAAAAGAAATGTGGCAACGATTTACTGAACGAGCAAGAAAAGTGGTGTTCTACGCCCAGGAAGAGGCGCAGAAATTCGGTGAAGGCTATGTGAGCACCGAGCACTTGCTGTTGGGCCTTGTCCGTGAGGCGGACAGCGTTGCCGCGCGCGTCATCGAAAAGCTGGGAATCAACCTCGCCAGGATCAAGACCGAAGTCGAGAAGCAGCTACCCAGGGGCGAGCACAAGCCCGTGCAGGACATGACGCTCACGCCGAGAGCGAAGAGGGTCATCGATTTAGCCTACGACGAGGCGCGAACCCTCAACAACAACTACATCGGCACGGAGCACCTTCTTCTCGGCCTTATCCGAGAAGGCGACGGGCTTGCGGGCCGCGTTCTTGCCAAACTCGGAGTCGAGCTCGAGAAGGCGCGCAGAGAAGTTATGGCCCTCCAGGACAACGAGGCGCCTTCGGGCAAGGGGTCGCGGTCTTCGCGCTCCCAGACGCAGACGCTGGACGAATTCGGGCGGGACCTCACCGAAATGGCTCGCAACAACAAGCTCGACCCGGTCATCGGCCGGCAGAACGAAATCGAGCGCGTCATGCAAATCCTAAGTCGACGCACGAAGAACAACCCGTGCCTCATCGGTGAGCCGGGCGTGGGCAAAACTGCGATAGCCGAAGGTCTCGCCCAGCGCATCGTTGCGGGAGACGTTCCGGACCAGATCAAAGACAAGCGAATTGTGGCGCTCGACCTCGCCGCTCTCGTCGCCGGCACCAAGTACCGGGGCGAATTCGAGGAGAGGATGAAGCGCGTTATGGACGAAGTTCGGCGGGCGGATGGCGAGGTCATCCTGTTCGTCGACGAGCTCCACACTCTCGTGGGCGCGGGCGCCGCAGAAGGCGCCATCGATGCTTCCAACATCATGAAACCCGCCCTCGCACGGGGGGAGCTGCAATGCATAGGCGCGACGACTCAGGACGAGTTTCGCAAGTACATCGAGCGGGACGCGGCCCTCGAGCGTCGCTTCCAGCCTGTGCAGGTGCGAGAGCCGTCCGAAGACGAAGCCACCGAGATTTTGAAGGGCCTGCGGGACCGCTACGAAGGACACCACGGAGTCGAGATAGACGATGAAGCCATCGAAGCCGCCGTCCAGCTTTCGAACCGCTACATCAGCGACCGATCACTGCCCGACAAGGCTATCGACCTCATCGACGAAGCCGCCAGCCGCGTTCGCCTACAGATGAGCCTTCCCCCGCTCGACGTTCGGCAATCCAAGCAGCAACTCGACAAGAAGCGCCGAGAGATGGAGTACCTCGAGCGCCATCAGGACCTCGATGACCGAATCGCCCCACTCCGCAAGGAAATCGAAGAGCTCGAAGCGGATATCGACAAGCGCGAGGAAGAATGGAAGGCCGTTCACCAGGACGAGCCCGTCGTCGGCGAAACCGAGATCGCGCACATCGTCGAAAGCTGGACCGGCATACCCGTCTCCCGCCTCGTGCAGACCGAGAGCCAGAAGCTTTTGCGGATGGAAGACGACCTCCACAAGCGCGTCATCGGACAGCAGGACGCAGTCAGCGCAGTAGCACGCGCGGTTCGACGCTCCCGCTCCGGCCTCAAAGACCCCAAGCGGCCCATGGGCAGCTTCTTTTTCCTTGGACCAACGGGCGTAGGCAAGACCGAGATGGCTCGGGCCCTCGCCGAATACCTGTTCGAGAATGAGAACAACATTGTCCGCGTCGACATGTCCGAATACATGGAGCGCTTCTCGGTCAGCCGGCTGGTTGGCGCGCCCCCAGGGTACGTCGGGCACGAAGACGGCGGGCAGTTGACCGAAGCCGTACGGCGAAACCCATACTGCGTCGTGCTTTTGGATGAGATCGAAAAGGCACACCCCGACGTTTTCAACATCCTCCTGCAGGTCCTCGAAGATGGCCGCCTGACCGATTCGCAGGGCCGCGTCGTCGACTTTCGCAACTGCGTTTTGATCATGACGTCGAACGTGGGCGTGCGTCCTCTCGACGAGGAGCGCGGCCTCGGGTTTAGGAATACGGTCATCGATCCGAACGATCCGAAAGCCTACGAGTCGATGAAGAACAAGATGCTCGCGGAGATGAAGAAGCTCTTCCGGCCCGAATTCCTCAACCGCGTCGACGAGATCATCGTCTTCCACCATCTGCGCCCCGAGGAAATCTTGCAAATCGTGGACTTGCAGATCGATCGCGTGAACCAGCAGGCCGCCCGCAGCAAGATCGTCGTCGAAGTCGCCCAGGAAGTCAAGGAGATGCTGGCAAGAGAAGGCTACGCGCCGGACATGGGCGCAAGGCCGCTCCGCCGCGCCGTCCAGAAGTTCATCGAAGACCCGCTGAGCGAAGAAATCCTCTTCGGCCGCTTCGAAGCCGGCGACACCGTCCGCGTCGAGCTCGACGAGAACGGCCAGGTCCTCTTCCGCAAATCCGGCTCAGGCGCCGACAAGGCGGAAGAGAAGCAGATCGTCAAGAACTAGCTGCCAGGGACGACAACCAAAGCGGCGGTCTCATATGTCGTGAATCGGAAAGCGCGACGTGAGGGCGGAAACTTCTGCGCGAATCGCCTCTAATTCCGAATCATCCTCGGCGCTTTTTAGGGCGCGAGCGATGAGGGATGCTATGTGGGCCATTTCGGGTTCCTTCATTCCGCGCGAGGTGACCGCCGGCGTTCCGAGGCGCAGTCCGCTCGTGACGAACGGCTTTTCGGGATCGAACGGGATGGAGTTTTTATTCGTGGTAATGCTGACGCTGTCGAGGACGTTCTGGGCGACTTTTCCGGTGATGCCGTAGGGCCGCAGG
>DASSBY010000046.1:0-9156 GCA_035698285.1 Fimbriimonadales bacterium
AAAGGTGGGCAAGAAGGCCCTGGACCTCGGTATCAACTTTTTCGACACCGCGAACGTTTATGATCGCGGAGGATGCGAAGAGGTGACGGGCAAGGTCATCAAGGGTGTTCGCGATCAAATATTCCTTGCCACGAAGGTACATGGAACGATGGGAGAAGGGCCGAACGACTCGGGAAGCTCGCGGCGGCACGTCATCGAGCAGTGCCACGCGTCGCTTAAGAGGCTGGACACGGACTATATCGACCTCTACCAGCTTCACCGCCCACATCCGGCGATTCCCATCGACGAAACGCTGCGCGCTCTCGACGACTTGATCCGCGCAGGCAAGGTTCGGTACATCGGATGCAGCACGTTCGCCGCGTGGCAGGTGTGTGAGGCGCATTACATCGCGAGGGAATTGGGCCTTAACCGCTTCGTCAGCGAGCAGCCGCCCTACAACCTTTTGGACCGACGGATAGAGCGAGAGTTGCTGCCTTTTACGCGCACGTACAATTACGCGGTAATTCCGTGGTCGCCGCTTGCGGGAGGACAGCTCTCCGGGAAATATCTCGATGCGAAGCCGAAGGAAGGCAGATATGTAAAATCGGATCCCATGAACCGCGTTTCCGCTAAGTCGACCGCCGCCATTCGGTCGCTCAAAAAGATCGCCGACAAGCTCGGCGTTTCTCTCACTACTCTTTCGATCGCCTGGGTAATAAACCAGCCGGGAATTACCTCGGCCATCGTCGGCGCGCGCAAGGTGAGCCAATTCGATGACCTTGTCAAGGCAACCGAATTAAAGCTGGACCAAAAGGCGCTCGACAAAATCGACGACATCTTTACTCCAGGCACAAATATCGTCGACTATTACACCGCCCCATTCGGCCCGAATGCGGTTCCTATTTAGCGGATGATGTGAACGCGATAAGAATACGTCAGTATTCTGCGCTCGTCAGGCTTCAGGTTGATCTTCCATTCAAGGCTTTGCCGTGGGTTTACGGCGCGTAATCCTTTCGTTATGGTCGTAATTTTCGGACCGCCATCCGCCGAGATCATCTCGCCTGTGAGCTCCTTGGTAATTTTGAGCGAAACGTCTTCGGATTTCCGATTTTGAATGCTTAAAGTGCCCTTAAGCGTGACTACATCGTAGTAATTGCCATGGATCGGCTGTTCGACGACCGTTCGGCCAGTTTCCTCTTCGGCGTCTTCTGCGTGGATATCCAAAGCCTTCGTCATTTTGACGAGAGCATCCGAGCCGGCGGTCGTGTATCGAAGCATATCCTGCCCGAGAATTTCGCCGCCCTTGAAAATAGTCGCGGTGCCGGTCGTTAACGGCTGGCCGGCATTGTTTTTGAATGAGAGGCTGTGCCATACGTCCGCGGGCTCGTCATTTTGGTTGTATCGGTCATTTACGATTCTATCGGGAATGCTCCATTCGTAAACGTGGGAATAGTCCGACGTCGACGAAAATAGAACGAAATAACCGCGGTCTCCTTTCTTCAAAGAAACTCCGGGAAGGCGATAGAAAAACAGGTCCTCGGCGGAAATTCCCGGCAGATTCGACTGCGGGAACGCTTCGTCGAAACTACCCGGCGCGGCGGGCGCCTGATTCATCATTCCGCCACGGCCGCCACCAGCGCGTATTTGATCGGGCGTTCCCATTTGCATCATGCCGCCGACAAACTGGTCCACATTTTGGTGGGAAGTGAATGGATCCCAAAACCTGATAAATGGGACGTTCGGGAATCCGGTGATGAGACGTACCTCGATATTCTTGAGGTCCCCGGTGTCATCGAGAATTGTCGCCTTCGATATCAACTTGAGTTTCTTCGGATCTGTGATATCGATCGAATAAGCAGGCGTCCACGTCAAACCCCGCTCGAGGGAAACCATGTAGAACTTGCCGGGGCCTCCGCCGTTCTTGTAGCGCAGATCGAGGACAGGCTTCGTCGATGAGCGCGGAACCTTCCAGATGAGTTCGCCGCCCACGGATCGCACTTGAGCAACCGCGCTCTTGGCAAGGACGCGCATTCCATCATCCTCACGGACGACCAAGATAGTTCCGGCGGCGCTTTCGAGCGTGCCGACGATTTCCGTTTTGTCTCCGAGCTGCAGCGCCAGTCGCTTGCCGACGTTGGCGCCGAGGATTTCGTCGAGGGTCTGCGCCGCGGCGTCCTCCGTGGTCGTTTGGCTCGTCATAGTGGCGGATTCCACCACGACTCCGCTGGAAGCGGTGAGCCAAAAGGTTCCTAGCACAGCCGAGGGGACCTCCTCGATAGTTGCAGAACCTCCCGACGGAAGTGTGCCCTCCCTAACGATGACGGCGTACCCGTTCTTGAACATCGATGCCGAAACGATCGACATCGGCATCACGGGCGCAACGGAAATGGCGGCGATAAGTGGCGCTAACATACATCCCTCCTGTTCTTGAGGTTAGACGCGCGAGGAACGCCAGCACGTTACTTCCGGACCCTAAAATCGCGCACAATGGGCGGTATGCAGCCAGTTCAGCGACGCAACAACGCCTGCCTGATCATCGCCTTGGTCATGATCGGCCTCATCGTGATCGGGGCGATAGGCTTCACGATTTTCATCCGCAACTTTCTCAATAGCCCCGAAGGAATGCGCATGAAGGAGGCCATTGGCACCAGCCAGCGACTCGAAACCGCGCTCCCGAACGTCGTCGACGCACTGGAGAAGTACACAAACGAGAAGAAGGCCTGGCCCGAATCGCTCGACGAAGTCGCCACCTATGGAGCGACCGCGGAAAGCCTGTCCGTCGTCAAGGAGCTGATGAAATACAAGAAACCGGCCAACGACGCGCCGGATGACACAGTTATTTTGGACAGCGGAAAGCTAGACTTTATCCGGGGCTCGGAAATGCATGTCCAGGTAACGAAGGACTTCAAGTCCTACCAGATAACGAAGGCGCCCTTAGAGGGATCGCGCATGAATATCAAGCTATAGCGGTTGGTCGAAAGTAGCGGCTTCGGCGGATCTCAAATTGATTTCATGTGCGGCGCCTAAAATCGTTATTGTGCCGCCCAAATCATAAAGCGCAACCAGTTCTACATGGGCTCCGGATGCATCGACCCGGATGGATAACCGCGCCACTTTGTCGGGCGAGCCGACAAACGTAACGGAATCACTTCCGGTGTATACGTAATCCGGCTTGAACGGACGCTCGTGCCGTGGGCCGGAGCGGACGGCGATGTCGAGGGCGACGATTTTCGCCCAGCGGCGTTCTGAGCCGCGATCTCTCGCAATCAGCCCGTAGTTGTCGCCGACGGGAAAAATCGCAAGGTCCCCAACATCTATTGCCGGCCCCGAGGCAACGGGCGGGTAGAAATGAACCGCGTCGGCGAAGGCGCCCTCCGGGCCGAGTGTCGCCCAAAACGAAGCCCCGGGCCCTTTTGCTACGCCGTAAACCTTCCCGCCCCTGCGGATGATCTCCATTCCGTCGGGCCGCGAAATCTCGGCGGCCCCTAGACCACGAATTTCAAATCGTTCTCCTGGCAAGGAAAACTGGGGTTCGATAGATAGGCCGCCCAGCTGCGCTGCCAAAAGGAGCCCTATCATTCCAAAATGGTTCCGTTGGCTTCGAGCGAAAACTTGTAGCCTAACAGCTCGGCGCTCCTACGGCACATCACCATGCGCGAAAGGAAGATTTCGAAATATTCCATGACCGTGATCGTGTCGTTGATTTCGAGATGCAGCCGTATATGCTGGTCGTTCGGCTCCATTTCAATCCGGCTTTTCTGAACGGCGTAATTCACGCGGTCGTGAATGTCAAATGATTCCAAAATCGGGTTCTGAACGCGGCTAAAGTGTACGTCGCTTTTATCGGCGATTATTAAGGCTGCGGAAATTCGGCTAACCGGAATCCCTTGTCCCTCTTCGTGGTTCCCGATCGCGCCCAAGATCGGGGCGACCTCGCGAGGGTCCATGCCCATTCCGTGCAAAATTGTGTAGGTAATGGACGCTCCAATCATCGGATGATTGATGCGATTAACCACATTGCCGATATCATGAAGATATCCCGCAATGCTTCCCAGTTCCTGCTCCCTTTCGTCCGCCCCAGCGTGGCTCAGGATGTAGCGGGTTATGCTGCTGACCACGCCAGAATGGCGGTGGCCATGCTCGGTATAACCCATCGAAGACAGAAGGTCGTTCGCGCCGGTGATCAAATACTTGACCTCCGAGCTGGCTTTCACGTCTTTTAGGGTTATCCCCGCCAGCTGCGTCGCAGGTTCAGCCATAGAGTCTTCATTATGCTTCATGGCGATTCGATTCTCCAGAGAGTTAGAACGCGGTCGATGCTCCCGGCCGCCATCAAATCGCCGCCGTGCGAAAAGGCGACCGCCTCGACGGGGCCGGAATGCCCTCCAAGGTTCGCAACGGGCTCGCCTGTCGTTGCATTCCAGAGGCGAACCGATGCGTCGCGCCCTATGCTGGCAAGGAGGCGCCCTTCCGGGTGGTACGAAAGCGCTTCCACGGGTCCCTCGTGTCCCCAGAGCGTGTGGCGAAGGCTGCCGGACTGCAAATCGAAAATTCGGATGCCATGATCGACGAGCGCAACCGCGAGTTGGCTGCCAGTGCCACTAACGGCCAACCTCGCCACCGGAGCCCTCAGGGGCCCGATAACCGCAGTCTCGCGGCCCGTCCTCGCGTCCCACAAGATCACCCTCTGGTCGTTTCCGCCGGATGCCAGCAGCGTGTCGTCCGCGCCAAGGGCGAGAGATGTCACGGAGTCCGTATGGAGTTTGCGCGAAAACACGATCGTACCGGAATTGGAATTGAAACACGTGACGGACCGGTGCACGGATCCGAAATAAACGGTACCGGGCGGCCCGGCGAGAGCCTGCGATACCCACTCCGCCCGCTTCACCCGCATCTTCGAAACTTCGCGGTCGTTTACTTGCCAGACGGTCACCGAGCGGTCGCTTGAGCCAACCGCGGTAACTCGCCGATTCGTCGCCCATCTCAGGTGCGAAACTGCCCCGCCTTCCAACCGCACCTCGGCCAAGCGGTTGCCCGTCTTCGCCGAAACGTAGCGCAGGACGTTGTCGAAGCATCCCATCGCGATGTTCGCTCCGTTCGGCGAAAACCCCAAGCAATATATCGGCGAGGGAACGTCCACAACGGAGATCAAGTGGCGCACGCCTGGGCTGTCCGCTGGCTTGGGCGGCGGGGCGGCATGGCTCACCCCGGTTCGGCGGAACGCATCGTACGTCGCTCGTGACTCCGGAGTCTTCAGAACTTCATAAGCCTCGTTGACGCTGCTCATGAGGTCTGCGGCGTCCGCGGATCGATTCACGTCGGGGTGAAGCCGGCGCGCGAGCTTTCGATAGGCTGCCTTTATTTCCTTGGCGTTCGCGTTTTCGCTTACACCCAGGGTTTCGTAGTGCGTGTTTGGCAAACGTTAATTTTAGCCCTCCTGGCGCCCGTGTGGCTTAGGTACTCTTTACGGCATGCGCAGAACGGCTCGTCTCCTAATTATCGCCATCGCCGCCCTATTCGCGGCCCAAGTATTCGCTCAAAAGTGGTGCTTCGTTGTCGCAGGAGACGGCCGCGCGGATATGAAGAACGTGCGGCCCGCCGACAAGAACGGAATGAACGTCGAGATCGGCCGGGAAATTGCTCACGCAGTCGTGGCCGAACATGCCAAATTTATGGCTTGGACGGGCGACACGGTTTCGGGATACGTCGACGATCCGGCGGTCTTTGAGAGCCAGCTGCGGGATTGGGTGCAGGTCATGAAGCCTATCTACGACGCCGGCATCCCGGTTCTTCCCTGCCGCGGAAACCACGAGGCGGGCGCCACGGACTCCGCGAACGTCTGGCGAAAGGTCTTCTCCGGCCCCTACGGTGTCCCACAGAACGGTCCGCAAGAGGAAATCGGCTTGACCTATTTTTACGGCAAGGGCGACGTCTTAATGATAGGGCTGGATCAGTATGGCGCTAACAAAGAGGAAGTCAATCAGCCCTGGCTCGACGACGTTTTAGCGCGCTATCCGAAGCGGTTTATTTTTGCTTTCGGCCATGAGCCCGCGTTTATGGACGGAGCGCATAAAGACACCTTGGATGCAAACCCGGTCGCGCGCGACGCCTTTTGGAACAGCCTAATTGCAGCGGGCTCAAGAGTTTATTTCGGCGGACACGACCACTTATACGACCACATGATCATTACGCGCGCCGAGGCGCCCCATGGTCCGGTAATGCACCAGGTAACGGCAGGAACCGCCGGCGCCCCTTTTTACGATCGCGGGGAATACGCGGGAAATAATCCGGGATGGATCCTAAAACGCGCGAAGAGCATCGAGAAAACTTATGGTTACCTGGTCGTTACCATCGACGGGCGCAAAGCCACTATCACATTCAAAGGCAGGGTAGCTCCAGGCAAATATAAGCCGATGGAGACATTCTCCTACACCACTAGCCGCTAGTATAGCGGATAGAAGCGCCAGGTGGCCCGGAAATCGGGATCGAGCTTCTCTTTGGTCAAAAGCGCGCGCACCATTGCGACAGGGATGTTATTTTCCTTTAAGATGGTGTCGTGAAACTCTCGGTTCGTCATTTTTCCTGAATCGACGAGATCGTGATGGAGGGCCTTGAATTGCAGACCGCCCAGCATATAGGCGCATTGGTAAAGCGGCCCATAGTCGCCGCTTAGCGAACGCCGAACTTCGGCCTCCGCATTTGCGCGCTCATGACCAACCTTTTCGACCAACAAATCGACGCATTCCTGCGGCGACATTTTTTCGAGGTGAAAGTTAAGCGAGAAAATGATGCGCGCGCAGCGATGCATGCGCCAAAAAAGCATCCCAATCTTGTTTTCAGGAGTCTTCGGAAACCCTAAGTCCCAAAACAGCATTTCGCAATACAGCGCCCAGCCTTCGGTCCAGAACGGGGTCCAGAATATGCCCCGGTATGGTCGATATCTTTCGTTCATGAATGCCTGGAGACAGTGCCCGGGGATAAGTTCATGAAAAACTGTGGCACGCGCGAAGTGAACGTTATTGCCGCGCATGCTCATCATTTTGTCTTCCTGCGACATCTGGTCCGTCGGATAAGCGATCTGGATGGTCTCACCGCCTAAAAAGAACGGACTCATCAACTGCTGGCGCGGAGACATCATCTGCCGCCGCCACGTCTCCTTGCACAATTCCGGAACGGTCATGAGCTGATGATCCTCGACGAATCTAATGGCCTCCTTGGCCAAATTTCGGACTAATTCCGGCTGCTTGCCCGGAGCTACATGATCCTGCTTTACTTTCTCGAGGGCTTTTTTCCAATCATCGCCAAAGCCCATCTCGCGCGATGCCTTCTTCATTTCCGCTTCGCACCAAGCATATTCTTTGTTTGCGATTTGGATAAGCTCCTCTGGCGTGTAAGGAATCATTTCGAACTGCAGCTCGCTAAGCAGCGCTTCGCGTCCGATGGGATCGCCGACTATAGCTATCTCGTCGCCTTTCTTCGTTCCGACGAGCTTTTCCCGCAAGAGCGCCGAATAGTTCTCAAGCGCTTTTGAAGCGGATTTATAGGGCGTCTCAACCCACCACGTGAAAAGCGGGTCGTATCCGTTGTAAAAAGAAAACCAGTCATCGAGCGTTCCCTTTAGGCTGTCGACCGTCCGTGCGGCGCGGTTGGCCACGCTCCCTTTCGCCGTGAGGTTGCCGCTGTCCACGCCTTTCCGGGCGGATTCGATTTCTTGGGCAAGCGCGTCGAGCACACCTGCGGCCGCTTCCGGGTCGACCGACTTCATAGCGCGCAAGTCCTCGCCAAAACTTATAATCGGCTTGCCGAAAGGAAAAAGCGCCTCTGTTTCCTTTCGCGACTTTTCGTCGATGCCCAACTGCCGAATTTCGTGTTCGATCTGGTTGCGAATCAATATCGCGTCGACTCTTCCCTCGTCATCGAAATCAGAAAACTTAGTCGCCTTCGCCTCGCGCAGCCTCTCAGTCAGAAAGATGCGCAGACGCGCTCCCCTCTCCGGCGATTCCGCGATGGAGTATTCCCGCCTAAGCAGATTCCAATCCGAAGAATAGGTTTCGATGAACTGGGTCATATCTGCGGGAGCGATAGAAACGAAGGCCATCCCGGCCAGGCACAACAGCGTTTGCATAGCCGGATGTTACTCGCGATCCTAGTGCGTGACGATTCGGTCGACCGCACGCGCCTCGGCGACCCAAGACTCTACTTCCGCTACCGTTGGCGTCCGCCGCACAAGGCTGCGGGCTTCGTTATGCGCTGCCATGGCCGCATGGAGGTTTTCTGGGTTTCGCTGGGCCAGCTCAGGCACGCTGTCGACGCCGGCGGCTTCCAAAAGGTCGGAAAACTCCGAGCCGATGCCCTTGATGCGCATAAGGTCCGCCCGGTTAACCCATTCGAGGATGAGCGTTTCGCTGATGCCGGACTTGGCCGCCAAATCTTCACGGCCCGCCTTTGCGCCGCCCGCTTGAAGAAGCTCTTCGACCGTCTCGATGCCGATCCCGGCCAGCGTCTCGGCGTAAGCCACGCCAATCCCCTCGATGTCAGAAATGTTTGTCAATGTTAATCTCCTTTGCGGCGTCTAAGGCGGCTCGGCAAAACCTGGAAAGGCTTCAAGCGTCCCTTTAATCGGTTGGCGTGACAAACCTCCCCCGTGCCAAAGTATTAAAAGAGATGCGACTCCTAAAGACCCTACGTTTTGCCTGCCTTACCGCTGGTGCGCTCAGTATTACCCTTTTGCGCGCACAGGAGGTTCCGGACTCGATAAAGGAAGCGCTCAAGCGAGCCGACGCGACAATCGCCCAAGTCATCGCGGTGCCCGAGGGCCAGCGGACTTTCGAGAACACGATCCTTCCGCTGGACGATCTCGATGTACGCCTGGATGAGGACACCTCCCTGTTCATCTTTTTGCAAAACGTCTCGACCGACGCAAACGAGCGCGAGGCTGCGCGAGCCGCAGATGAAATGGTCACCAATTGGTACATCGAATTCGGCAAGCGTGAAGACCTCTACAAGGCTGTAAAGGCGTACGCGGATACGAAGCCATCGCTCACCGGCGAGAACAAGCGGCTCCTCGATTTCATCATGCGCGATTATCACCTGGCGGGCATGGATCTGCCTGCGGACAAGCGCGCAAGGCTGACGGAGGTCGAAAAAGAGCTCAATAAGCTCGGCATAGAATTCGAG
>DASSBY010000047.1:0-4863 GCA_035698285.1 Fimbriimonadales bacterium
GATCGTCTTCAGCGGCGGATCCTATCGGTCGCCGAATCTCTTTATCAGCTGTATCGGCAAGCCCGACCCAAAGAAAGCCGATCGATTCCTGCGCGACCCGGTGCCGCTCGACTGGAGCGACTACCACTCGATTACAAAGGATGAGGTTTATATCCAAAAGGTGTGCCGCTTTCCTACCGGCATCACAGCCGCCGATCTGTGCGATGCCATCCTCGATTTCGCCCGCAAGGTCAAACAGCTCGATCTCTTCTGATCTCCTACCAAATCCTGTTTCCGACGATCAGGACTCAGGAGCCGCAGCGATGCCATCCTTGTTCCCTTTCGCCCGGGCCAATTACGGCAGCACCACCAATTCCACCGAAGCCGTCGCCCCGCTTGCAGCCGCCTGCACCTTCATATGCCCCGGCTTAACGGCCGTAAAAACCCCGTCCCCGTCGACCCACCCGGGCGTTGCCGCGCCGATCCACATCACGTCCGAAACCGACGCGCCCGCTTCATCCACTACGGACAGCGTGGTCTTGTCGCCAACATGAATCTCCCCCGGCTTCACGGAAATCGAAATCTGACGAGGCTCGATCACCGGCGGCGCATAAAGCAGCACCGCATTGCCCACTTTGCGCATGAACCCGTCGCTCAGCCGGTTGACCGCTGCGCCCTCCACCACCATCGTCGTGCTGCCGCCGCCGTCCAGGTTCATCGCATCGCGGCAGCCGAGCCCGAGCATCAGCGTCGCCAATTCATCGAGCGTAACTCCGCGCGAAAAGGGCGAGCGCCCCTCCACAACGCAAAGCACAACCTCGCCAGCCGCGGTCGTGCCTATCGCCGTCCGCGGGTGTCGCTTGGTGTACGACGTATCAAAACGCTCGTATTGATAAGTCACGTAAGGCTGCCCGTCCTTGATGATACGCGGTCCGCCGCCTACCGAGTCCGTCATTGCTTTCCAGTCGATCCCGCCACTTAGGCCCATGCGAAAATCGTAAACAAGGTCGACCCACACTTTCCCCATCAATTCCTTTTCCCGCCCCGGCGCCGCCAGGACAACCATCTGGTTCTCCCCCACGTTCAGGTTCGTCGTCTCCGGGAAAATGTGGCGCAGCTTAACCGGCGAAGCCTTCCCCGGCGCCAGCGGAAGGACTAAGTCGAAAACGAACGCATAGCAGGGCATCTTCGAGGACGCGACGCCGGCTTTGGCGGTGTTGAGAATTATCTCACCCGCCCTCGCGCTTCGGTCGACCCCGTCCACCGCAATCTCCGCCCCGTCGGTAAGAACGAGCGCCCCGGACCAGCGCGGACTGTCGATAAGGACTCCGCCCGAGCCCCATGCCGCAGCCGAGCGCGGTACATACGGCTCGCTAACGATTTCCCCGCCTGCCATCATGAACCCCAGCGGGTCGCCGTCATTTCCAAAATAATCGCCATTGATGGCCGCGAGCGCCCCCGTCCGCGCGGCAATGGAGCCTACCGTTTCAAGCGAATCCGCGCCATCCTTGCCGAAAACTTCGTCCCCCGCGAGTCGCGCTTCCAGCTTGATTCCGGACGTCGGATATTTGAACTTAAGCGCATGGTACACGAGCGGCGTGTCGGAATCGACGAAGTGAATATATTGGATGCCTGGTCGGAGGGTATTGGTCCAGGTGCTGGCTTGCGCAACGGCGACAGCGGCGATGATAGCCGTGTTCATTTCGCAACTCCGATTTCGAGATAGCTCAACTCGCCAGCATCCGCATCGAGCCGCGCTTTGATTCCCAAGGGTAGGCTCGCCATGCCTTCCGCATGCCCGAAGGGAAATCCGATGACCATAGGCACACCGAGCGGGCGAAGGCGCTCGATGACGATATCCTGCCAGGGCACGCAGCCCATATCGTCCTCGGCCTTTTCGTCCGTGCGCGTCATCTCGCCGACGACGATGCCCGCTACGTTTTCCAGCTTCCCCGCATTATAAAGGTGCGTCAGCATGGCATCGATGCGGTAAGGCGGTTCATCGACGTCCTCGATCAGCAGGATTTTGCCGCCCGCGTCGATGATATCGGGCGTGTCTAGGCTATCGCAAAGCAGGCAGAGGCACCCGCCCGTGACGACGCCCTCCGCAATCCCGCCGACGATGGTTTCCGGCCTTTGAGCGGCTTTCGGCAGCTGAATAGGCGCGGTGCCCTCCAGAACCGTAAAGAGCATCTCGACCACCCATGGCGCACGCTCCTTCACGAACGATAGGAGCATCGGCGCATGAAGCGTGGCCAACCCGCGGCGATTCAGAGCGAGGTGGAGCGTTGTGATGTCGCTAAAGCCTGCGAAAAGCTTAGGCTCCTTGGCCATGCGATCGAGGTCGAGCAAAGGCAAAAGCCGCGCGCACCCGTACCCGCCTCGCGAACAGAAAACAGCTTTGACTTCCGGATCGAACCAGGCATCCATAATGTCCCCCGCCCTATCTTCATCGCTTCCCGCCAGATAGCCCTTGCTGTCGAAAGCATGCTTTCCGAACGTCAACCGATACCCGCGCTCTTCAAAAGTCCTAATACCGTTCGCAAGCTTCTCGCGCGCAACCGGGCTTGCGGGCGAAACGACGGCGATCGTGTCACCGGGCGCAATACCGGGCGGCTTGGTCATTTCGATAAAGACGAACGAATTATCGCTCTAGGTCCGGGATTGCGCAGCCTACCGGAAGCGTTTGCTTAACGGAAACCGGCTTTCTGGCCAAAACTTCATCCAGGGCGATCCGCAAGTCTCGGCGCGACGGATCTTCCTTGAATTTTCCGTGATCGAGATAAAGGTCATCGATCCTCCCTCGATAAAGAAGCGTTCCGTCGGTACCGATGACCGCGGCTTGCGGAGTCACGCTCGCCCCCACGGCCGCAACCAGCCTGTGATCCTTGTCGATAATCGCCGGAAAGTTTAGTTTGAAATCTTTGCCGTGCTTGTCGACCAACTCCGTCGTAACGTCCGGGTCAGCGTAAACGCGGAAAAATTGAAACCGCTTACGGCCATATTCGTCGACGATGCGCCCAATCTCGGGAGCGTATCTATTCGAAATCGGACAGTCAACGGCAATAAACAAAAGTACCGTCGCCCTGCCGCCCTTCGAAGAAAGCGTGTGCTCCTGACCGTAAACGTCGGTAATCGACGAAATGCCGACCGGACCGCTTGGAAACGGTTTGTCTTGCGGCAAGGAAGTGAGAACGAGGGCGGCGATAAGGGGTGCGATCATGGGTTTACCTTAAGGGCTACGACGTGCTTTTAGACGTGCGTTCCTTCGTTAGATTACTCGAAACGAATACAATAGTAGAAGTTTGCTCACCTCTACTTTCATCCACGTTCGCGGTATCGACACCGCCGGCGAGCGTTCCCTTTGGGAGCAGGGCGCGCTTACGTGGGAGGACTTTCTGAGCGAGCCGAAGCGGTGGATTACCGGCGATAGAGCCGAAGGTTCGCAAGTCGAAAAAGCCCTCGCAGCCAGCCGCCGGAAGCTGGAGGAAATGGATCATCAGTACTTTGCACGGAAGATCCCGCGCAGGGACCATTGGCGCGCGTTCCCGGAGTTCCGCGATTCGCTTGTGTATCTGGACATCGAGACCGAGGGCGGCATGAACGACGATGGAATCACGGTGGTCGGGCTGTACGACGGCGTTGAATACATGTCCTTCGTAAAGGGCGACAACCTAAGCCAATTTCAGGATGTGATCAGCCATTACGCCGCCGTGGTTACCTTCTTCGGTTCGGGCTTCGACCTGCCTATGCTGCATCGGCAGTTTACGACCCTGAATATGGATCAATTGCACATCGACTTATGCTCGGTAATGCGACGGCTCGGTTATCGCGGCGGTCTCAAAAGCATCGAAAGTCAGCTCGGTATCGAGCGCAGCCAAAAGACGCGTGGGCTGACCGGCAGAGACGCCGTACGCCTTTGGCGTCAATACCAGCGAGGAAGCGACGACGCCCTCGATACTCTGCTGCAATACAACAAAGAGGACGTCGTCAATCTGGAGAGGCTCATGGAGGTCACGTATTCGGACCTCCGTCTCCTCGTAATGGGTTCCTAGGTCCCGGCGCTGGGCTCCACGTCGTTCGATGAAGTCATAGTCAGGTTGACCGGATTTGCACCATCCGCATCCATCATGAAAATCTGGAAGTTCGACTTTCGGACCGATTCGAAGACGATCTTCGTTCCATCAGGGACATATTCTGGATTGCTGTCCGCGCCCGGCGATGTCGTGAGCTGCGTCGGACCGGTGCCGTTGGCGTTCATCGTCCAGACTTCCCAGTCGCTACTGCCGCGGAGGGAAGATTGGAAAACGATCTTCGTTCCATCCGGGCTGAAAGACGGAAAAGCGCTCTTCATGGTAAGCGAGGTGGTGAGCGGCATCGGGTTGCTGCCGTCCGCGTTCATTACGTAGACCTGGGCTGCGCCCGTCTGGTCCGAGTAATACGCTATTTTCTGGCCGTCCGGGCTGTATTTGGGGGCGCCTTCGGTGTAGAGGGTATTGGTGAGCGGCGTGACGCCGGAGCCGTCGAGCGCCATCGTGAAGATATCGAGGCCCACCTGTCGATCCGAGTTGAAGACGATTTTCGTCATGGCGCGATTGAACGATGGGTTGTTGTCGACCCCCAGATTGTTCGTAAGCCGCGTTTGGCCCGTGCCGTCGGAGTTCATGATATAGACCTCGGCGTTGCCGTCGCGCATGCTCGTGAAGACGATCTTCGTGCCGTCGTGCGAAAGCGAAGGCTGGAAGTTCGCCGCCGCGGGATCGGTTAGGCGCGTCTGGTTCGAGCCGTTGGCGTCCATGATCCAGATGGACTGGTTGCCATCGCGGTCCGACGTGAACACGATCTTGGTGACCGGCGGTGGCGGCGGCCCGCCATTGCCTCCCC
>DASSBY010000048.1:0-3342 GCA_035698285.1 Fimbriimonadales bacterium
CACGCCCTGGATACCGGCCTCGATCATGCGGTTTACGGCGTTCGATCCGCCCCCGCCCACGCCGATAACCTTGATAATTGCGTTCAATGGTGATCCGTTGTTAGTCATAGGTATTTCTCCTTATTTAGCTTCCTCTTTCGGCTTATTCGAAAAAATCGAACCGATATTGCGAATAAATTTGCGCCAGTCGCCCGATTCCGCGGCGACCGAGCCGTCCTCTCTTGCGCGAAGGCCGTGCCGGATTAGTCCGGCTGCCGTTGCATGCTCTGGCCCGCCCAGGGAATCTCCCAGGCCACCGAAATGCTGGGGCGATCCGGTGCGAACGCCCGTTTCAAAAACACCTGCGGCCAGATCCGCCAGGCCAGAAATGGCGCTTCCGCCGCCGGTTAGAACAATTCCCGCGCCGATCTTTCTGAAGCCCGTAGCAGCCGCAATTTCGTCGCGCGCCATGCAGAGAATCTCTCTCATTCGGCTCGCTATGATTTCCGCGAGGACTTTGCGGGAAAATGGCCTCTTTTGCGAAGCCCCAAGCTGTTCGACCTCGACAAATTCATCTTCGCCTATTTGCTCGAAATCGCAAGATCCCGAATCGATCTTTATGCGCTCGGCCTCCTCGGGTGAGGTCTTGAGCAAATACTGGATATCCGACGTCACATGCTGCGCGCCGATCGGCAGCATGGCGATGTGCACGGGACTTCCCTCGTTGTAGACGACGATGTCCGTTGCTCCGCCGCCGATATCGATCACCGCAACTCCTGAATCGCGCTCCGAAGCGTCGGTAACGGCAAGCCCGGTCGCGATAGCACGCGGAACTACGTTTTCAACTTCGAGCTGCGCCTTCGACAGGGATTTTTGGAGGTTATCGATATGCGAGGACAACCCAGTAACCAGAAGCGTGTCGACTTCGAGGCGCTCGCCACTCATGTCGAGCGGACGAGTAACGCCGTCTTGGCCGTCGACTCGAAAGGACCGCGGGATCGCCATAATCATTTCTCGGTCGTTCTCGATGGCAATTTGCTTGCTATGGTTAATAACTCGGTGAACGTCTTCGCGCGAAATTGTGCGAGCAGGATTTAGTATTGGAACGAGGCCACGGCTTTCACGGCTTCGCAGGTGTTCGCCGGAAATCGAAACTGCTGCTGCGCCGATCTTGCGGTTTGCCATATGTTCCGCTTTCCTTATCGCGCCGACGATCGCCTCGGCCGTATCCTCGATGTCCACGACAACGCCCTTTTTCGTCCCCGAACAGGGCGCGATCCCGACGCCGATTAAACGCGGAGAACCGCCGTTTTCCAAGTCGACGATCGCCGCAACTACTTTAGTGCTGCCGATATCTACGGCGGCAATGGAACTCATAATTGGTTCGCCTCCATTTTCCTTCTGCCGCGCGCATCTTCGATTTTCGTAAGATAGTGGCGACGGATTATCGATAGATTCAAAAAAAGTCTTCCGCCTAGTGCGACCACAGCCGCCAAATACACCTCAACCCCGATTTTAGTTCCCAGGTAAACGAGGCCTATGGCAAGCAAAATGTTGAAAACAAAGCCCGTCACGAAAAGATCGCTCTGGAAACGGTCCTCCAGCGCGGCGCGAATTCCTCCGAAAAGGGTGTCCAAGCCGGCGAGAGCGGCGACGCCGATGTATTCCCGGGGAAGCTGCTCCACGGGCGCGCCGGCGAGCAGAGCGAGAATCACCCCGATCGCGAGCGCCAAAAGGGGGACCAATATCATTGATTCTTCCCTTTATCCGGGACGGTTTTCGCGAAATTCAGGACCGTCGAACCCGTAAACGCGGGAAGAACGAGGCGGTCCTTTTTCGAAACCTCGACCATTGCCGGGTCCGCAGCCTTTATATTGTCGAGATATCTGCCCTGCATGGTGAGCGCGCCGTAGAGCGTGTCCGCATTACCGATCGCCTGGATTTTCACGGGCGATGCGATCGGCACTCGTCCCACGTAAATCACTGGGCCCTCGCAGCGAAAACTTGTGCTGTAAGAAACTCGCTGGCCATTGACGGCGATCGCTTCGGCGCCGCTCATCCAGATGTCATTTACAACCGTCATCACGTCGCGGTCATGAATGTTATATTCATTTATGATGTTGATATCGCTGCTGCGCTTCTTGCTATCTCGCAAAATTATTTCGATGCCTGGACCGCCAACTTCCGTAAGTCCAGCAAAGCGTTTGGATTCCTGCAAGTCGTCATTTAAGATTGCCGCTTGACGCGATCTGTCAGAAATGGCATCCTGCAATTCCGTCACTTGCTTGCGCAAGTTTTTTATTTCCGCGTCGCGCTCGTCGATGCCACTGCCTGCGGGCGGCGGGCTTTCCACGCTGGGGCGCGATCCGTAAAGAATTCCTGAGCCATCCGGCCTGGGAATCCTAACGGCGGACGTAATCAAAAAGCCGACGAGAAGGGAGACGACCGTGACCGGCCCGATCCAGCCTGGCGCCTTGGCGCTGCGCAGTATTTGCTTGCCCATCTAAACTTTTAGACCTACTCTCCTTGCATCGGATTGTCGGGGTCTACAAGATTCAGCCGAGCCTTATGCTCCAGCAGCTCGGGATGCTGGTCCAGAGCTTTGCGAAGCAGGTCGACTTTGTCTTGGAGCCTGCCTCCGTCTCCGAACTCGACGAGCAGGTCCCCGCTGTTAAAGGATATCCCGCCGCGAGCGTCAAAAGCGATGTTTCCTGCAAGTTCTGGTACTAAAACTTGAAGTTTTTTTGCGAGCCTGGCGGCGATGCGCAGTGGGCTCGGATCGCATATCGTCAGGTATGCCGTCATAACTTGCACATTAGCCTGAATAGCGAGATTGGGAGGTGTTCCGGGCAAACTTGCAAAAATCTCACCGTCTTCGTCAACTTCCTGAGAGGCTCCGTAGGTCGCGACGGGCTGCCGGTAGTCGACCTTGAGGCGAGCGCGGCCGAAGGCATTGCGATAGAAAGTCGACATCCTGACTTGCGGGTTTCGATCGACGAAGCTTTCGATTTCGTGGGGCCGCACGCGAAGAGCGGGCTTGCCTTCGATTTTCTCCAAAATTCTTTCTATTCTCGGCTGATCTGCCAATTCTTTCGCATCGACACGAACTATTTGAATACGCGTAATATCGCTAAGCCAAAGGCCGGCGCCCGTTACCGCCAAAAAAGCGAGGCCCCAAAAAAAGGTCCACGGAAATCTAAACTTTCGCTTTTTCGATGCCATATCTTTTCAACGCTGATAAAAGAATTCTCTCGCATAAATCGTCGTACGAGATTCCGACACTTGCAGCCGAATTCGGCAAGAGTGAAGTTTCCGTGAGGCCGGGCAGCGTATTGACTTCCAATACAACAATTTCGTCTCCCT
>DASSBY010000049.1:0-8776 GCA_035698285.1 Fimbriimonadales bacterium
GGCCTAAATCGCTAGGCATAATTGCGAGTTTTTCCGCAAAGTCTTGCTAAATTGGCCGAAAATAGAACATATTATCGTTAGAAGTCGTCACATGGTCCGATGAAGCATCGTGCTTCGTTTAGCGGGCTTTGTCGCTTATAAATATATCGGGGGAAAACTCATATGGTATCAACAAAAATCGGCGCAACTGCGCTCTTTGCTATCGCATCAATTGCCGCTGCTAATGCGGACATTGTCATTCTCGTTGGCCCAGGCGGCGTCGACGGCGACGAAAATATTCTGTTTAACGAGCCGGGTCTTATCGACCAGGGCCTTACAATCGAAGGCATCACGAACAATACTTCACGAATTGTGGATTTTGTCGGGCAGGAAGAACTGGTTTCTCCATCCGGCGGCCAAGCACGCGTTGAAGCGACGGACGGCGGCTACACCGACCTGTACGTCGAGCTGCCCGACGAGCCCGATACGTACACGTCTCTCGTCTTCAACATCAATTCATCTGCAGATGGAACCGTGGATTTGACTATCGATTCGGACAACACGCCCCAAGTGCTTGGTTCCTTCGACATTTCCGAAGGTGGCCAGAACTTTTTCCGAGTCATCGCTTCGGACGCATCGGTTATTAACCGAGTCACGATGCACACTTCCGTCGACATGATGGATGTTCGCCAGATTAGAATCGGCGGGATCGTTCCCGAGCCCGCTTCTTTCGTCGCACTCGGTTGCGGAGTTGCAATGCTTGCGGCGTTGCGTCGCCGCCGCTGAGTTTCCTAATTCCAAATTGGTTATGCCCGCCTCGATATTTCGCGGCGGGCGTTTTTTTGTCCGCAAGGGAACGATATTTCTAGGGCAAACGTCCTAAGAGTGGGCGGGAACGTTGTATCATAACTTTGGAACCTGTTTATGGGTTCCCAGTTACATTAGTTAAATAGGAGAGACTCTTATGTGTTATTGTAAAGGGGCGGCGCTTGCAGCGCTATGCCTAGCTGCCGGCGCAGCTAACGCCGCGATCGTCATTCTCGTGGGGCCTGGTAATTTCGAAGGAGACCAGAACGTCTTGTACAACGAAAATGGGCTGCTGGATAATGGCCCTTTGGTTCAGGGCCTCACGAATCAGACCGGAGCAATTGTCGACTTTTTCGACGCTGGCGAAGACCTTGTCACGCCTTCTGGGGGCCAAGCCAGAGTGGAGGCGGTGGACGGCGGGTTTAGCGCTATGTCGATTCAGATGGATGAGCCGGGTTCTAGCTTCAGCACAATTATATTGAATCTACATTCTTCCGGCGATGGAACGGTGATGTTCGATATCGTGGAAACCGGTGTTGGATCGACGGTCGCGATGTTCGATCTGGACGGTTCCGGCGAAAACTTCTTTCGGATTTACGGGGACATGGGTTCCACGATCGATAAGCTTTCGCTTGTAACGACGGTGGATCAGGATGACATTCGTCAGGTTCGCATCGGCGGAGCGGTTCCCGAGCCAAGCGCGCTTTTAGCTCTTGGTGTCGGGCTCGCGCTCTACGTGGTTCGACTCAGACGCTAGCTATCTGTTGAAGTTCGGCGGCATTTTCGGGTTTGCGAAAATGCCGCCGTGATTGGGTAGCGCCGAATTTTTTGTTCGGCAAAGTCTGCGTGCGCCGACTATTATCTCTTTGGACGGAAGCGCGTTACGACGTTGGGTTCGTCCTCGCTGTCCTTTTTGGGGAATCCGCCGCTTTCGCGCATCCTAAATTGCGGGGCGCCAGCGGGTTCTGTCGGCTCTTCCGAGCGTGGGCGCTCGTAACGCTCGCCTCGCTCCGGACGAGGTCCGCGGTCGCGATCTCGGTCGCGGTGGCCATGGTCTCGGTCTCGATCCCGGCCACGTCCGCGGTCCCGGTCCCTATCTCGACCGCCGTGGCTGCGGGGCTGGCTCGCCGGAGGTGTTCCGCCTTCGTTCATTTCGAGTCCGGGGAGGTCCTGCGCGATGCCGATCGCGGTCAGGTTGATCCTTCCCATCGAGTCGATCTCGTGAACCTTCACGTTAAGAACATCGCCGATTTTCACAACATCTTCGGGTCTGCGTATCGGCTTGACCGAAAGCTGCTCGATGGGCACCATGCCTTCTTTGCCCGGCAGGAATTCGACCATTGCGCCGCGACCGAAAAGTCGAGACACCGGACCGCGGAATTCGTCGCCTACGACGGGCACGTGCATAAGAGCCTTTATCGCCGTAACCGCCGTATTCATTTGATCGGCATTTTCGGCGAGAATAAATACGCGGCCGTCCTGCTCGACGTCGATGGTGGCTCCGGAATCGGCAGTGATTTTTTTGATCATCTTGCCGCCCGGGCCGATCAGCTCGCCGATTCGCTGCGGATCGATCTGTACGACTTCCGCGCGGGGCGCATTTGGATTTAGCTCTGTACGTCGCTCCGGAATTGCCTCATCGATTTTGTCGAGGATAAAATACCGGGCCGTCTTGGCCTGGGCGAGCGCGTCCTGCATAACCTGCGCCGGAATTCCGGTGAGTTTCGTATCGAGCTGCAGCGCAGTAATTCCATCGCGAGTTCCTGCGACTTTGAAATCCATGTCGCCGCAAAAGTCTTCCATGCCTTGGATATCCGTTAGAACTTTGAACGTGCTTCCTGAGGACATCAAGCCCATCGCGATGCCTGCGACCGGAGCTTTAATTGGAACGCCGCAGTCGAGAAGCGAAAGCGTCGAGCCGCAGACGCTGGCCATCGAAGTGGAGCCGTTCGATTCGAGGACCTCACTGATTAGAAGCAGCGTATAGGGGAATTCTTCGTCTGAAGGAAGAACACCCATCAGAGCGCGTTCGGCAAGCGCGCCATGCCCGATTTCTCGGCGGCCGGGGCCGCGCATCGGACGGCATTCACCGACGGAATAGGGCGGGAAATTGTAGAAGTGCATGTACTTCTTGTTTTCGACGTCTTCGATTCCGTCCATCGTTTGGCCCTCGCCGGGAGCGCCCAAAGTGAGCACCGTCATGACCTGGGTTTGGCCGCGCGTAAACAGACCGGAGCCGTGAACCTTCGGAAGCAAGCCGGGTTCGCAGGCGATCGGTCGGATTTCTGTAGAGGACCGGCCGTCGGGACGCTTGTCATCTTTGATGATGAGGTCGCGAACGGTCTCCTTGATAACGGCGTCGACCGCTTCCGAAAGATATTCGTGCTTTTCCGGCTCGTCTGCAAAGGTTGTGGTTTTGTGCGTGGCGACGATTTCTTTGAGCAAGTCGCTGAGCGCGCTTTCTCGGGTCGCTTTGTCTGGGTTGACGATCGTTTCTCTTATTTGTTTGCCTGATTCCTTGCGGATCATCTCCAGAATGGCAGGGTCAACCTTGAAAAGTTCTACTTCCCGCTTTGCCTTGCCCTGTGCTTTTGCGAACTTTTCGATGTTTTCGCAGATGACCTTTATGGATTCCTGGGCGAAAGCCATCGCGGCGAGCATATCGCTTTCGCTGACTTCTTTAGCGCCAGCTTCCACCATGATAAAAGCGTCTTTTGTTCCTGCGACGATGAGGTCGAGGTCGCATTCGTTTTCGATTTGCTCGACGCTGGGAAAGAGAATAAGCTCGCCACCGATTCGCCCAACGCGAACGGCGCCGACGGGACCAGCCCAGGGAACATCGCTGAGCGAAAGCGCTGCCGAGACCGCGTTAACTGCGAGGACGTCGGGCGGGCAGCCCTGGTCGACCGCAAACGGCATCGCGACGCACTGAACGTCGTTGCGCATACCTTTGGGGAACAATGGCCGCATTGGCCTGTCGATGAGCCGGGAAGTGAGGATCGCTTTTTCGCTCGGCCGTCCGCCGCGCTTTACGAATCCTCCTGGAATCTTGCCGACGCTGTACTTGCGCTCTTCGTAGTCGCAGGTAAGCGGGAAGAAATCGAGGCCCTCTCGGCGCTCGGAACTCATGGTTGCTACTCCGAGGATGACGGTTTCGCCCATTCCAAGGAGAACGGCGCCTCCGGCCTGGTTGGCCACGCGCCCGGTTTCAATCGAGAGCTCTTTGCCCCCGACTTCGAAAGATGTGGATTGAATCAATGGATGCCTCCTATTGAGGCTTTTGTTCTCTTATGCCGAGATCTTTGATAAGAGCCCTGTACTTGGTGATGTCCTTCTCGCGAAGGTATCCCTCCAGCCGCCTGCGCCGGCCAACCAGCAGAAGAAGCCCCCGGCGGGAATGAAAGTCCTGCTTGTTCGTTCGGAGATGATCCGTTATCTGTTTGATACGCGCGTGCAGCAGGGCTATTTGGACTTCCGCAGAGCCTGTGTCGCCCTCTTTGGTCCTATGCTTCTCTATTACTTGTGTCTTCGCTTCTTTAGGCAGCGGCATATTGTTTTGCAAAAGCCTTTGATTTGCTTAGCGACCCCAGCCGGATTGCCGCTCTACGCAAAGGTCCCTGCGGAACCGCTCCGTACAACGGCGACCTTTTGTGAGGTTCGCTCGGGAGCAGTATACCCGTTCCCGACGAAGAATGGGACCTGATTCCCGGTCGAAGCAATGGAAGCAGCCTCGCCAGCCATCCATAGCCGTGCGCCGCGCGGGAGTACAATGCGGCTATCTTAGCCGCTCTGGCCCGGCAACGCCCACGGCTCCGCGGCCAGCGATGCGCGGGGGAGTCTCGTGAACTTGAGGGTGACCGAGGCTCTCCTACCGGCTGCGTCGATATCGGCCCCCTCAACTTTCTTGCGCACGCGGGGTTCAGCTCTTCAATTACCAAAGCGGCCTTTGGGAATCCCTCTCGACGACGACGCCGACCAGCACGGATACCGTCGTCACAGTAAATCCGACCGGAGACCCGAAGCGGTTCGTGAAGCCGGGCGGTAGAGAAGAGGTGCTCGCGCGAGTGGCATGCTACCAAATCGGTGTCCCTAACACGCTTTCATGGAAAGTCGAGATGGACCAGGTTAAATGGACCATCATACATTCGTAACCAATATAAGGAGAAAACCATGACGAAGTCTACGTTAGCGACAATCTTGTTTACGGCGGTCTCGATGACGCTGGCTGTGCAGGCAAGGGCCCAGCCTTGGGGCGAAGTGTTTCACGGCGGCAGCCCGGATGGCAGAGCGTATCTCGAATCCGGCATAAACACTGCCGTCGAAGACGCCCGCATCTATGATAATTTTCAGTATCAAGGAGTCGTTAGTTGGGTTTTTGGCAATTTTGCGATAGACAAACCTGCCGTGAGCCAGCTCTATTATGAGTTTCGACAAAACGTCGGCCCTGGCGATGGAGGCGACCTTATAGCGTCGGGAACCGTGACCGCATCCGTGCTTAAACTCGGATTCAAAGATTGGAAGATCTACGGTGACATTCCAAAGTTGACCCTTACACTCGGTGAATATTGGTTTACAGTCACTCCGGTCGGCGACCCAGACCGACATTACTATCTGCCAACGACCTCCGGACATAACGGAATCGGAGAGCCGCTCGGCGACGGCAATACGTTCTACGACAGCAAGACCTTCGGTGCCGACTTCGACCCGACGACCGACTGGCTCGGAGACGACACGTGGGACTTTTCGATGGGCTTCGGAAACAATGAGGGATCCCCAGAGCCGGCCACGTTTATCGCGATTCTGGGCGGCCTCGGCCTAACGGCCCTGCTCAGGCGCCGGCGCCGGTGACGCCAAGCTGTCCGGATTTAATCCCTCGAGCTCCGGGAGGACGAAAAGGCCGTCCTTGCGTATGAGTATATCGTCGAAGCGGATCTCGCCACCGCCGAACTCGGGCCGCTGGATGCACACCATGTCCCAATGAACCGAGGAGCGGTTGCCATTGTCGGCCTCGTCATAGGCGTTGCCGGGAGTGAAATGGAAGCTTCCGGAGATCTTTTCATCGAAGAGCGTATCGAGCATCGGCGTTAAGATAAATGGGTTAAACCCGAGGCTCCATTCACCGACGTATCGTGCTCCCTCGTCTGTGTCGAGGATTGCATTGAAGGCTTCGGTGCCCTCGCCGGCGTCGACGTCGATGATTTTGCCGGCTTTCAGCGTTAGACGCGGGTCTTTGAAAACCTTGCCGTCCTTCATCGTGGACGTGTTGTATTGCAAAACGCCTTCGATCGAATCTTTGACGGGAGCGGTGAAGCACTCGCCGTCGGGGACGTTGCGCTTGCCGACGCATGGAATCGCGCCGATGCCCGCGATGCTAAACCTTAGGTCCGTTCCCGGACCGGTTATGTGGACGCGGTCGGTTTTGGCCATTAGGTCGCGCAAAGGGAGGCATGCCTCCTCCATTTTTTTGTAATCGAGCGTGCAGACGCGGAAATAGAAGTCTTCGAATGCCCTCGTGCTCATCTGTGCCTGCTGCGCCATGCCCGCGGACGGCCACCGAAGGACTACCCATTTGGTATTTGGAACACGGCGCTGGAAATGGACGGGCGTCATATAATTCTTCGACCAAATCTTCGTCGTTTCGGCGGGTATGTCGCTCATTTCGGCGAAATTGTGCGTTCCGCGCAGGCCGATGTAGGCCGTCATTTTGTCCATTCGTGCGCCGTCGATTTCGCCATACAGCTTGGCGTTTTGCTCGGTCATTCCCATTTGCAGTGCGCGGGCGACGGGGGCGAGGTAGGTTTGGACAAAGACCCCGGCCCCGGCGGCTTGGGCCACGCGCACCACTTCGGCGACGGCGTCCGGTTCGATGTCGAAGGCTTCGATAAGGACGTTGTCTTTTGGACCAAGCGAAAGGCTGTGGCCGGCGAGAAGTTCGGCTAGGCTGGTGACGCGGGGATCGAGCATGGTCTGGAATTCTACATTCCCCCGCTCCCGGTCATTGTAGGCAGCGATTGAGGTGAGCCTACAAATATCCAAGTATAATTACTGGTTTTTCTTTCAAAAAAAAAAGGAGTGCTTTTTCAGCCTTTTTTTGGGAACCACGTGATACAATGCCTCAAGGAGTCACGAGGGAAAACGTGGACGTAAAGCTTGAGAAGGGCGTGATCGCCTGGGCTCTTGGGCTCATTTTGGCGGTTTGCTTATCCATCGGAACGATGAGCAATCCTGCCGTTAGATATTGGCTGGCCGACCGTCAGGCCAGAACCGTCCTGTTGCCGCCGGACCTTACAAACGATCCCAAGATAGGTTCAAAATTTCCGCTTCCGGCTAAAGACGCCCAGGGTAAATTGATAGATCTTCGGGGCAAGACATTGGTTGTTTTCGCAGGCACTTGCGGGGAATGCTCTGCCAAGATCATCGAACCCACAGAGTTCAGGGGTGACTTCGAAAACCAAGTGCTCATTTATGATGCGCCCCGAAAGCTTATCCCAAAGAGACTTCTAGGGAGGCGGCAAACCATCATCGTTGCGGATGAGACCGGCTCGATCGCATTAGCAATGAATGCAGTCTGGGCCCCGAGATTCTATCTACTGGATCAACGCGGAATCCTGCGAGACCTCCAGATCGATCCCAATCATATTCCCACATTTGTCAGCGTGGAGCGGAGGAAATGATAAAGGCTTTTACGCTGGTCGAACTCATCATCGCGATCCTCGTAATCTCTATTTTGGCGGCGATCGCTTACCCCATATACATGAGGAGCATTGCAAAGAGCAAGGAATCCGCTTGTGTTACGCAGCTGCAGCAGCTTCAGGCGGCAATCGCGATCTACCAAGAAAACAACGGTGGCGCCGGAAAATACGGTGCGGGTGAGCAGATGGGGCTCCCTCGGAGTTTCGCTGACCTTGTCCGCTCAGGACTGATAAAGATGGAACTTCTGCGGTGCAAGGGCAATCCCGGCATCATGGGCGGGAAGTACGCCGTTTATACACAGATGTTTAGCTGGTCGGACAATGATTTCGCATATCCGCCATGGAAGGACTATTGCTTCGAGCACAAGGACGAATCTATTTCAGTCATAGACCTCAACCACGGCAATGAAGGCAAGCCGATGGGCGCCCGTAGAGTGACATTTCACCTTCTCGGCGTTTATTTGGATGGCCATGTTGCCACTATAACGAAGAAAGGAGACTTCGCAAATCGCGAACTCTGGAACCAATAAACGGAGAACGAAGAATCATGTATCGTTTGATAACTCTAATTGTCGGAATTCTTGGAATCGCATCTGTAAGTTGGGCACCACCTTGCAATTGGACGCTTTTCACATATAGCTGCGCGAACGACGGCCCGTGTGGGTGGAATTGCGATCCGTACGCAACGTACCCGTACTCCGTATGCTATACAAATGGAAGCGGGTGCTGTATATGCCAGGGAACGATTTGGTACTGTCACTGCCTGTTCGCCGACGCGACGTATTATGAACTTAGTCGATTTCAATATACGAACTCAATTTGCAAAACCGACACGCCAATACAGCATTGTGAGGCGATTACTCCATGAAGAGAGCGCCAAATAGATCGAAGCGCCATTGGTATTGGGTCCTTGCCGTAGTTGCGGCGGCAGCAGTTGGCTTCGTCATTTGGCTGCGTTGGCCGGAAAACCTGGGAGCGATTGCCGAGAAGTCCATCGACGCCGTCGAGAAGGGAGACGCGGGCTTTTTGCTGAGGTATGCATTTGAAGACGAAGTTGAAGCCGCCAGATGGACGCGCGAAGATATTAACAATTTCTGGCAAATCTCAGTCTTGCCTCGGATATCTAAATATCATGAAACGGGAAAGCGGCAAGTTGTCGTAAATGCAAACAGGTCGCAAGGGCTGGCATGGGTAAATCTCGTCGACGATAAGGGTCATAAAATGGAGATTATGACTTCGGCGGATATTACCGACGAGGGTGCAGGCTTTTCTCCAATGAACTATGTGACTTTGGCATG
>DASSBY010000050.1:0-4957 GCA_035698285.1 Fimbriimonadales bacterium
GGCGTCCGATTTCAAGTAATAACTCAGCCTCGCGCCCCGCGGCGGATTGTCGCCGAAATACCAGCCCATTCCGTCTCCGTAGCCGCCCGAGCGGTCGCTGACCCATTCGACGGCTTGAATCGGATCAAACAGCTCGACGTCTTTTGCAAGAGTGTCGTCCGTGGCATTTTGAAGGGCCTCAACCGGAGCGATCCACATGCCGCGGCCGTGCGTCGCGAGAATAATCTCATGTTCTCGGGGCTGGACTACGAGATCATGAACGGCGACGGTCGGCAAGTTCGAGGACCACAGGGTCCAGGTTTTTCCGCGGTCTAGAGAAACGAACAGTCCGAACTCCGTGCCGATATAGAGAAGATTTTCGTTAACAGCGTCTTCTTTAATCACATATACCGAGCCCATCGGCAGATTGCTCGTAATATTCGTCCATGTCTTCCCCATGTCTTCCGTAACATACACATAGGGTTTCATATCGCCGGACCTGTGGCCGTCGAATGTTGCGTAGCACCGCTCCAGCTTGTGGCTCGATGCGGTAACGCGGCTCACCCAAGTCGTCTGCTGAACACCCTGGACGTTGCCGATCACATTCGTCCAGTTATAACCATCATTTTCAGAAACCTGAACGTTGCCGTCGTCCGTTCCAACCCAGACAACTCCGGCCTTGATCGGCGACTCGCTAATGGTAATAATTGTGCAGTGCGTTTCGGCGCCAGTGTCCTCGGGGGTCAATCCCTCCATGGCGGCCATTTTCTTGGAATCGTTGGTCGTCAAGTCAGGACTTGCAACGCGCCAATGATCGCCGCGGTCAAGCGATTTAAACAGTTTGTTTCCGCCGAACCAAACAATGCGCGGATTGTGCGGGCTGAGAATGATCGGCGTCGACCAATTGAATCGATAACGCTCGCCCTGCGGCGATCGCGGCTGGATAAATGCGTTCTCGCCGGTTTTTCGGTTAAACCGAGAAATAGCTCCGCCCTGGCTTTCGCTGTACACCGTTTCATTGTCGATCCAGTCGGCCTGAGCGTGGAATCCGTCGCCGCCGCCGATCCTAAACCATTCGTAATTGGCGATTCCGCTGGGGTTCCGCGACTGGGACGGCCCGCCCCAGCTGCCGTTGTCTTGCAGCCCTCCGTAAACGTTGTAGGGATAAGCCATATCATAGCAAACGGCGTAGAATTGCGCGGCGACCAGGTTGCTCATGTGCCGCCAGGTGTCCCCGCCGTCCCAGCTAACGCCGGCGCCACCGTCGTTGCCTACCCAAATGTGTTGCGAATTACTCGGATCGATCCAAACGGCATGGTAATCCACATGCAGCCCGATGCGCATCGACCGCCATGTAGCCCCGCCATCTTTGCTTTCCATCAGGTTGGTGTTCGTGCAAATCAGGTGCTTGTCGTCGTTTGGATCGACAACGAGTTCGTAGTAATAAAACGGCCTTGAATTGAAGTGACCGAATTTCTTCCACGTCTTCCCTGCATCGTCGCTTCGATAAAGGCCATCTTCCTGTCTGCTGGCTTCGACCATTGCGTAGACTATTTTAGGGTTTTTGGGATAAATCGCCAGGCCCATTTTGCCCGTGTCTCCTTTCGGCAATCCCTCGCTCAATTTCTTCCACGTCTTTCCGCCGTCCGTTGATTTGAAAATCCCCCCCGTCTTTCCGCCGCTTCGGAAAGTCCACGGAAATCTGCGACGCTCGTACATTGCGACGTATAAGGTTTTATCGTTTTTTGGGTCGATCGCGATGTCCGTGGCGCCCGTATTTTCGTCGATGTAAAGCGTCTTCTGCCAGGTTGCGCCGCCGTCGGTGGTCATGTAAACGCCGCGATCTTCCGACGCATTCCAAAGAGCTCCGATTGCGGCGACCCATGCCTTCTTCGGATCTTTGGGATCGGTAACGATACGCGCGATTTGCTGCGTCGCATCCAGCCCAGCATTCTTCCAGGTCTTTCCGGCGTCGTTCGAAACGTACACGCCGTTGCCCCAAGCCGAGGAGTTGCGGTTGTTGGATTCCCCGCTCCCGACCCAAACGACGTTGCTGTCTGCTCGCGAAACTTGGACGCATCCAATGGACGCCGCAGGCTGGCCATCGAAGCACGAAGTCCATTCCACTCCGTTGCCGGTCGTTTTATAGACGCCTCCGGAAGCGGTCGCTATATACACTGTAGCGGGATGTTTGGGATCCACGTCGATATCCGCTATTCGTCCACTCATCGTGGCCGGACCGATGCACCGGAAGTTCAGGTTTGCCAACAGGCTTTGGGTCGAGGCTTGGGCGAAGCCGTAGACACAGACAAACAAGCTCGCGAAAAGCGCGAGCGCTCGGAAAGATTTGCGCATTCGTTTATTCTCCCTCTCAGGCAGGCCGCAAGCTGGCCCCTTTGAGCATACGGAATGCTCGCCGGCCTGAGTTGCCGGCAAGCTAAAAGAATGCTACCACGTGGCTCAGCATTGCAGAAGGATTTTCGCTGCCTCTACGACGCGCTTTGATGTAATTCCAAATTCTTGGTAGAGCTTTTTGTAGGGGGCGCTGGCGCCGAAATGGTCGATGCCGATCGAAATTCCATGCGAACCGACCCACTTCGACCAGCCCAAAGTGGCCGCAGCTTCGAGGCTAATGCGAGCCGAAACCGAAGGCGGCAGAACCGAGTCGCGATATTTCCGATCCTGCTTCTCGAACAGCTCCCAAGAAGGCATGCTTACGAGCCTCGCAGGGATGCCTTCCGCCTCGAGAACGTTCCTGGCTTCGGCGCAGATTTCCACTTCGGAACCCGTTCCTATGAGAATTACGGCAGGATCCTTGGAAGCCTCGGCAAGAACGTAGGCGCCGCGCAAGGCCGAATCATCGCGAGGCGTAAGCTGGCTGACCGGCTGCCGCGTAAGAACGAGCGCGGTCGGGCCGTTCTTTCGCTCGATCGCGGCTTTCCATGCGGCCAAAGTCTCGTTTCCGTCGGCTGGACGGATGACGACGAGGTTCGGAGTCGCCCGAAGGGTGGCGAGTTGCTCGATGGGCTGGTGCGTTGGGCCGTCCTCGCCGAGTCCGATGCTGTCGTGAGTGTAAACGAAAATCGTGGGCGCCTCCATCAGCGCGGCGAGACGGACGGCGGGCTTCATGTAGTCGCTAAAGATTAGGAACGTTCCGCCGAGAGCGCGGATGCCGCCATGAAGGTTAAGGCCATTCAGCGAACAGGCCATCGCGTGTTCGCGGACGCCGAAGTGGATGTTGCGGCCAAGGCGATTGTTCGGCTCGAAAAAGCCTCCGCCCTTGATTTCGGTCTGGTTCGACTCGGTCAGATCGGCGCTGCCGCCCATCAGCGAAGCGTTCGCTTCGGCGATCGCATTGAGGATCTTGCCGCTGGAAGCGCGCGTGGCCATCGGCTTGTCGAAAAGCGGGACCGAGTCCGGCCAGGAAGCGACGATGGCGCCGTCGAACCGATTTGCAAGCTCGGGGGACATGGTCTTTTCGGACTTGATCCGATCCGGCCTATGCCGGGCGCCGAGCTCGCGCATGTGCTTGAGCGCCTCCTCCGGAACATAGAAGAGCGGCTCCTCGGGGATGCCGAGATGCTTCTTCGTTTCGCGCACTTCTTCTTCGCCGAGGGGAGAGCCGTGGGCTTGCTCCGAGTCTGCTTTGTGTGGGCTGCCGTAGCCGATGGTCGTCGTGCAGATGATGAGCGTAGGTAGTTCGACGTCGACTTTGGCCTCCATGAGGCATTTGTCGACTTTGTCGACGTCCATGCCGTCGCAATCGAGAACCTGCCACCCGTAAGAGAGGAAGCGGCCCCGGACGTCTTCGGTGAACGCGAGCTCGGTCCGGCCGTCGATGCTGATGTGGTTCGAATCGTAAAGGACGATGAGGCGGCCGAGGCGGAGATGGCCGGCGAGGGAGGCGGCTTCGTGGCTGACCCCTTCCATGAGGTCGCCGTCGCTGCAGATTACATACGTTCGGTGGTCGACCTCCGGGAACTCAGCCCTTAGCTTGGCTTCCGCGATCGCCATGCCGACGGCGGTGGCTATTCCCTGGCCCAACGGGCCGGTGGCCATTTCTACTCCGGGGGTGAGGATATTCTCCGGGTGGCCGGGGGTCTTACTTCCCCACTGCCGAAAATGTTTGATGTCTTCGAGGCTGATGTCGTAGCCGGTTAAATATAAAAGCGTGTACAGAAGCAGGCTTCCGTGGCCAGCGCTCAAGATAAACCTGTCGCGGTTGAACCATTTTGGCTGGTCCGGGTCGAAGCGCAGGTGCCTTGCGAATAGCGCGTAGCCCATGGCGGCCGCGCCCATCGGCAGGCCGGGATGCCCGCTGTTCGCGGCCTGAACGGCGTCCATCGCGAGGCCGCGAATGGTATTGAGCGTGAGTTGGACGGTGTCGACGGCCTGGCCGGTGGGCATACGTCAATCGTACCCGTGGGGAGCCAAGTCGCCGATTCCAATGGGCTCGCGAGATACCATCTCATCTTTGCTTCCGCAGCCGCAGCTTCACCTTGTAAACGTCGGCGTTCCGCCGAACTTCCGTCAAGCTAACGGAAAACGGAATTCGGCGAGCCGGCCAAGAGTGAAACTGCACGACGCCACTATATTGCTTCTCGTCGATTCTTACCTCGGTAAGCTCGGGCTTGTACCCTTCGACATCAAACCAATCCTTCTCCTCGGTTTCAAATTCTTGAAACTTCCCAATGTCTAAAGGAAGCCGCCCATGAAGCGCGTAATGAAACGGAATGTATCGCGATCGTATGATCGAGACAATGTGACCCTGATCCTTCTTTTCCCGAACGTAGGTCAAATATCCACATACGGGCAAGGAGGCTGCCCAGATCACGGCCATCCAAAATATAATTCGCTTTATCCACGACGTAACGTTTGACCACGCTTCCACTCAATTATCCCATCATTCTTCAGCCGTTGCGTTTCGCCTAGCGTTCAGCTGTGTTTTTACAGTGCGATATTTTTTCGCATAATGCTC
>DASSBY010000051.1:0-8884 GCA_035698285.1 Fimbriimonadales bacterium
CCATCCGTCTCAATTCGGATTCGAAGTGTGGAAAGCTGGTGGCGATCGTCTCCGCGCCGTCGATCGTGGTCGTACCGTCCGCTATGAGCCCCGCGACCGCGAACGCCATACCGATGCGGTGATCCTTCTTGGCATCGATCCTCGCGCCGCGCAATGCCGTCGGCCCGGTTATCGCAAGGCCGTCGTCGAACGTTTCCACATTCGCGCCCATCGCCTTCAGGCCGCTCGCAATCGACTCGATACGGTCGCTCTCTTTGACGCGCAGTTCCTTAGCCCCCGTGATCTTGCTTGTGCCTTCGCATTGAGTCGCCATAATCGCGAGAACGGGTATTTCGTCGATGAGCCGTGGAATTTCGTGCGCGCCAATTTCAAACGCCCTTAACCCGCCAGCCGACTCGACCAGGAGGTCCGCCACCGGCTCCCCCTGCTGCTGTCGCGGCGGAGTCGTTTCGACCGTTGCGCCGACAGCGCGCAGAATATCGAGAACCCCGGTTCGGGCGGGGTTTATCCCAACTACTTTAGCCGTTACCGGGCCGCCGAGAAGGGCGCCTGCAACAAGGAAAAACGAGGCCGACGAAATGTCCGCCGGAACCCGCATCCGGACCCTCTTGGGCATTCCCTGCTCGATGGAAACCGTCAAGCCGTCGCGATGCAGCCGGCATTCGGCAGCCGCTAACATCCGTTCCGTATGGTCGCGGCTGAGCACCGTTTCGTTGACCGTCGTCTTGCCTTCCGCGAAAAGGCCGGCAAGCAGAACCGCCGACTTGATTTGCGCGCTGGGGACCGGTGTCGTATAGGATATGCCCGAAAGCCGCGCAGGGTCGATCTTGATGGGCGGACTATCGCCCTCGATCCGCGCGCCCATCTGCAGAAGCGGGGCCACGATCCTGCCCATTGGCCTTTGGCTTAGGGACGAGTCGCCGGTTAGCGTTGCGGAAACTCCCGCGCCGGCAAGGAGGCCCGACATGAGCCGCATCGTCGTTCCCGAATTCCCACAGTAGAGCGGGCGGTTTGGAGATCGGAACGGCGTTCCCGCGATTTTCACCGCGTCGCCGGACACAATGATTCGCACGCCGAGGTCGCGCAAGACTTGGAGCGTTTGCTCGCAGTCTTGCGAGGCGAGCGCGCCCTCGACGATGCCGCCCTCCTCCGAAACGGCGCTGATCATGTAGGCGCGGTGCGTAATACTCTTGTCGCCGGGCGGGTCTATTTCGCCCCAAAATTCCGACGCCTCGGAGACTTCTAACCGGGCCAAGTGGATCCGGCCTTCCGAGAAGATTCGAAGAAAGCGGTTAACGCCTCGTGCTGATCCGCCTCGACTGCGGAACGAAGCTCTTTAATCATAAACGCCAGATCATCAAGAGCAGAAACCACCTCGTCGCGGTTATTGCGCAAAATGGACGCCCACAGCTTGGGGTCCGCCTCCGCAGCCCTGGTGAGGGCTTTCCAAGGCCCGCCCGCCATCTCGGGATGAACAAGGTTTTCGCCAAGCTGCGCCAAGATGCCGGCGAAGGCGTGCGGAAGCTGCTGCAAAATCGCCGCATGCCGGTCATGCTCCTCCGGGCTAAGAAGGATGGGTCGCGCGCCGAGCGCCGTCACAAGCGAAACGACGGCATCGAGCGCTGTGCGGTCGGTACCGTCCACCGGTGTCAGAACCCACGGCGCTCCCTCAAAAAGGTCGACCTTCGGCTTGGCTCTTGGGCCGCCAATCGGCGTCATGGGATGCCCACCGACAAACCTCGGTCCGAAGCGCAGCGGATAGCCCTGCGTCCAGTCCACGATATGGCCCTTGACCATGCACGTGTCCGTAACGATGCAGTTCAGCTTGCAAAAAACATCGGCCTCGATAAGGCAGGGCAGGACGGAATTCGCGGGGACCGCCACGACGAGCAGGTCGGCATCGCCGAGATGGTTGAGCGTTTCGAAAGTGTCGTCGACGGCGCCGCGATTGATTGCGAGAGCCCTGGCGGATTCAGACTCGTCGAAGCCGATGACGATCTTCGCGACACCCACCTCGCGCAGGCGCATGCCGATCGAGCTGCCGATCTGACCGAGGCCAACGATTCCGACGGTTCCGAAATTGAGTCTTCGCACATGCAATTAGACGCGTGGCTGGGCGACTACGGCGTAAAAAGGTTCCGGGAAAAAGCTAATTGACGAGCTTCATTTTGGAGCGCACATATTCGGCGCTCTTCGTAAGCCAAAAGCGGAATTTATCTTCGTCGTCGAGGATATTGATCGGCATCACGATGTATTCCGGCATTTCGGGATGCCCCTCTTCCTGCGGCTGGAATGGCTTTGCCCCGTCGAGTTTCAGGGCCGCAGTTCGATCTTCGGGAGAGAGCTTGAAGCTGACGATGTCGTCGAGAAGGATCGCAAACATCTTTTCGCCGGTGTAGATTCCCATTCCCCCAAACATTCTGCGGGCCCGAGTGTCGTATCCCTCGGAGGCCTTCATAACTTGTTCGTAGCGGCTGGGTCGGTATGCCATAGCTTTGCGGGTCGCCGTCAAAGCGCCCCCAGGACCGGCGTCGGATATCGCCGCCCCCGAAGGGTCTTGAGTGTGCGACGAACCTATTGTACCCCAAGAATGAACTTGGCGGGAGCGTGTGGGAATCGAACCCACCTGACCCGACGAGCGAGTCACACCGGTTTTGAAGACCGGAGAGCACACCAGCGCCCATCCGCCCCCGCAATGGTAGGAATCATACTTTATGCGGCGAACTTAGTCCAATACATCGAGGTGTGTAATGAGTTACAGCATTGGAGACTACGAGTTCGACGGACCCTACACCCAGCTCTATGAGATCATCGACCAGCGAGGAATCTTCGCGGTCCTAACCAGCGCCGGGGACGAATGGCGACTGCTGGACGTCGACGCGGCATCGTCGCTGCGCTCCGGCATCGCCAACCACCCGCGAGCCCAAAAGTGGAAGGACGCCTGCTATTACGGAGACCTGGCCTACGCAGTCTACTACACGTTTTCGCTTTCCGACGCCGAGATGGAGGACATTGTGGACGAGTTGATCTCGGCGGGCCACCCCAAGTGCCGCGGAACTTAGCTTTTGCTCCGGAAGGTCCAAGGTGTGGAGGCCTGATCGCCCTGGAAAGCTAAAAGTGCGCGCCAGGTTAGGCAGGGTTGAGAGCGAGTATTTTCTTGCCGAGCATTTTCCCACTGGCGTCGAGTTCGTATACGTAGGGCGTCCCGGTGGCCAACTCGACCGTTACGACCTGCTCGCCCGTGAGGCCCTCTACGGCCATCACGATCGACCGGTTGCTGTTGCCATGCGCGGCGACGAGCACGTTTTTTCCTTGCGAAATGTCTCCCATAATCGCTCGCTCGAAAAACGGCAGCGTCCGGGCGGCGGTGTCTTTGAGCGCTTCGCCTCCTGGCGGCGGTATGTCATAGCTTCTGCGCCAAAGATGGACGATCTCGGGGCTGTATCTCTTGCGAGTTTGCTCCTTGTTGAGGCCCTGGAGATTGCCGTACATCCGCTCGTTGAGCGCAGAGTCTCGTATAATAGGCATGTCTTTGCCCATCTCGTCGAGCATGATCGCGAGCGTATCCTGCGCCCGCATAAGCGCGCTCGTGTACGCGACCTGAAATTCGAAATCCTTCAGCAGCCTGCCCGCCTGTCGCGCCTCCTCCTCGCCGGCAGAGGAAAGCGGAACGTCGATCCAGCCCGTAAAACGATCTTCCGCATTCCAAATGGACTGCCCGTGGCGCACAAGGACGAGTATCGGCATGCACTTATTATACGGGCCGAGGCAAGTACAATCTAAGCGAATGTTACTGACGAGCGACTCCCAATTCGAACTCGCCAAAGACTTCGAGCCTCGGGGCGATCAGCCACAGGCGATCGAGGCGCTCTTGGAGGGCCTCGAGAACGGATACCGCTACCAAACTCTCCTCGGCGCAACCGGCACTGGCAAGACTTATACTATGGCCAGCGTTATCGCCAGGGCGAAGAGGCCGGCTCTCGTCATCGCCCATAACAAAACCCTGGCGGCGCAGCTGTGCCAGGAATTTCGCGCGTTTTTTCCGGACAACTCCGTTCAATATTTTATCAGTTATTACGATTATTACCAGCCGGAAGCGTACGTCCCCAGCCAAGACCTATATATCGAAAAGGACTCTTCGACCAATGAAGAAATCGATCGTCTGCGCCACGCCGCCACCCAGGCGGGCCTCGAGCGGCGAGACGTGGTAACGGTCGCCAGTGTTTCTTGCATTTACGGTCTCGGCGACCCGGACGTTTATAGAAATCGCGTTCTAAGCTTTCAAGTCGGCGATTCGCTCCTGCGCCAGGACATTTTGCGCTCGCTTATTCAAATGCAGTTTACGCGCAATGATATGGTCTTAAATCGCGGTACATTCCGCGTAAAAGGCGACATCCTCGAAATTCAGCCTAAAGACGAGGAAATTACAACGCGCATAGAGTTTTTCGGCGACGAAATCGAACGGATAAGGCTTATCGATCCTCTCACCCAGGACGTTTTGGACGAACCCCAACGCGTCAGCATCTTCCCCGCGACGCACTACGTGACGCCCTGGGAGAGAATCGAGGAGATCATCGTCGAAATCGAGGAAGAGCGTGACCGGCAATGCGCTACATTCAAAGCCCAAGGCAAGCTATTGGAGGAGCAGAGGCTGAGGCAGCGCGTGGATTTCGACATCGAGATGCTTCGGGAAGTCGGATATTGCAACGGCATCGAAAACTATTCCCGATTTTTCGATAACCGCGAACCAGGGACGCCACCGCACACGCTCCTCGACTTTCTTCCGTCGGATACGATTATTTTTATCGACGAGAGCCACCAAATGGTGCCCCAGCTAAACGCGATGTACAACGGAGACGTCCAGCGCAAAAGCGTACTTGTGGATTTCGGTTTTCGATTGCCTAGCGCATTGGACAATAGGCCACTAAAGTTTGCGGAATTTCAGGAAAGAGCCGGGCAGATTATTTTCGTGAGCGCGACGCCGGGGCCGTTCGAGCGCGAACACAGCAGCCAAATTGTGGAACAGATAATCCGGCCAACGTACCTCGTCGACCCCCCGGTCGAAATCAGGCCGACCAAAGGGCAAATCGACGACTTGATCCACGAGATAAAAACGCGCGTCGACAAAGGTGAGCGAGCGCTCGTTACCACCTTGACGAAGCGTATGTCCGAAGACTTAACGAATTATCTGCAGGACCTCAGCATAAAGGTTCAGTACATTCACAGCGACGTCCATTCGCTTGAGCGCCCTGAAATACTTCGCGATCTTAGACTTGGCGTTTACGATGTTCTCGTTGGCGTCAACCTCCTCCGCGAAGGTTTGGATCTTCCCGAAGTGACACTCGTAGCGATCCTGGACGCTGACAAGGAAGGGTTTTTGCGGTCGGAAACGTCGCTAGTCCAAACGATTGGGCGCGCCGCCAGAAATGTCGGCGGAAAAGTAATCATGTACGCGGACAATGTGACCGGATCGATGGAGCGCGCGTTGGCGGAAACGGATCGCCGTCGCACAGTCCAGGATGCGTACAATCGTGAGCACGGAACGTCGCCAACTACCGTAGCCAAGCAGGTTCGCGAAACGGTAAGGAGCTTCAATTACGTCGCGGAAACGCCGGCGGCATACGGAGAATTGCCCAAAGGCGCCGATGGTGAACCCATCGATCTCGTTGATATTCCCTTGGAAATAGCCCGTTTGGAGCGTCAGATGACTACGCATGCGCGAGAAATGGAATTCGAAAAGGCCGCGCGCATTAGGGATGAAATATTCGAATTGAGAAAAATCGCCGGCATTTCAGACCCCGCAAAGAACTTGATAAAGGCGCCAAAACGGGGCAAAGATTTCAAACGCAGATAATGTCACATCTTTATACAAACTTCAGATGGTGGCGCGACGGCGCGCCCTGCAATCTCCAAATTTCGGCTCAGGGCAAAGTTACCTACCGTGGATCGGAAGAACCTCTCGCCGATGATGTCACCGATCTCGGCGGCGCCTGGCTAATGCCGGCGTTTGTGGACTGCCATTGCCATATTTTGTCCACGGGCCTAGATTTGCACAAGCTAAATCTATCCGCCTGCGATTCCAGAGAGCAAATTCTCGAACTCTTGCGCGAGAGATCCGAGCAGACCCCGGAATGGGCGTGGGTGCTCGCCGTTCAATACGACCAGACGCGCTTAGAGGACGGCCGTCACATCACGGCCGATGAGATTGAGTCGGCGACCCTGGGAAGGCCCGCAATCTTGCGCCATGCGAGTGGACATGCTTGTGTCGCGAATCGAACGGCTATCGGGCTCGCGGACGCGCGCGACGTCGAGGGAGGCGAAATCGTCCGAGACCGCCACGGCGAACCGACAGGGGTTCTTCTCGAAAATGCGATGCGCATTGTATATCAGCTTCTCCCTCCGCCCACCCGTGAGGAGATGGCTGACGCGATTTTTGCAGCAAGCGAAAAATTAAACGCTATGGGAATTGTTTCCGCCGCAGATATGGGCGCGACGCATAATTTGGAAGATCAGTTTTGGGCATACCAAAACGCGATCGAAAGAGGAGCGAGACTGCGAATTCGGCTTTATCCTAATTGGAGCCAAGTCTTCAAAGGCGGCCCGCAGCTGCCGGAGCCTACCGATAATTTGCGGGTTGCGGGAATAAAACTTTATGCGGACGGCGCGATCGGCGCGGGAACGGCTGCTGTGAGCGAGCCTTTTCTAACAGGCGGTAAAGGAAAATTTATGTATTCGCCGCAAGAATTGAAAACCCGCGTCAAAACCGCCCACGATGCCGGCCATTCTGTAGCCGTCCATGCGATCGGAGACAGGGCGACCGATCTCGTCCTCGATGCGTTTGAAGCGACCGGCGAACCGGAGCGGCACCGCATCGAGCACGCGATGATTTTGTCCGACGAGCAAATCGAGCGCGTCGCAAAGCTCGGTGTCAGCATTTCGATGCAGCCGGAATTTCGCTTATGCTTTCTGCACTCCTATCGGCGGCAGCTAGGCGACGAGCGTGCTACTCGCCTGCTCCGATTTCGCAGCGTCTTGGATGCTGGTATTCCGCTCGGCTTCAGCAGCGATTCGCCGATCGTTCCGGGAGATCCCTGGGACGGGATCCGCATGGCGACGGAGCATCCCACCGAAGCGATTACTTTCGAGGAGGCCGTGGACGCTTATACCCGCGGAGCAGCAGGCTTGGATGGCGACGAGCTTTTCGGCCGCCTCGACATCGCGCAGTTTGCGGATTTCCAGATTTACGAGCACGATCCACGAAGCGGCGGGAGACCGGACAAGATGTTTTTCGCGGGCCGCTAGTTGTCCTCGAACGAAAGACCCTGGTATGGTGGTCATACCATCGGAGAAGCCCTACTATGAGATCATTGCGCTCGCTTACGCCACTTTTCGCCGTTGTTCTTGCCGGAAGCGGATTTGCCCAAACGCTGAAATTGAAGTACGCGGATTTCGATCCCGGGATGGCGATTCCGCCGGTTCCTGCCGCACTCGCCGCTCGGAATACGAACGGGCCGGCTCATTACATCGTCCAGTTCCAGCATGCTGCGAGCGCCGCTGAGCGGCACGCGGTTTCAGCCTACGGCATCGCGGAAGGCTATGTCCCGGGCGATGGTTTTGTAGTCGCGACATCCCCTGGTGGAATCGCTGCGATCCAAAACCTGCCCGGCGTGCGCTGGGTGGGCGCCTTCCACCCCGCCTACAAGCTCAGCCAGGACATCGGAACGCGTCCCTTCTACACTCCTTCGAGGCTCGTCGAAAGGCTTCAAGGCATTTGCCGCCTTACGATTACGCTTTTCGACCTCGAGCCTGCGAGCAAGGCGGCTGCGGCTCTCGGAGCCGATGGCTTCCTGGTCTCGCATATCAGCAACGTTGGGCCGCGTTGGGTTATCGACGCGGTGGGGCCGATCGCCAGCGTTCGAGACATCGCACAGATCGAGAGCGTCGCTTGGATCGAAGAGTCGCCGGAGCGGACGCTGCGCAACGACGTTACGAAGTGGGTCGTTCAGTCGAACGTATCGAACCAGACCCCGATTTGGGACAAGGGCCTTCACGGCGAGGGCCAGGTTGGCGGCCTTATCGACGGCAAGATCTATCTCGGCCACGACATGTTTAGGGACCCGAGCAACAACACGCCCGGGCCGAACCATCGCAAGGTGATCCGCTACCAATCGTCCAGCGGATTCACGGGCGGAGACACGCACGGCACGCATACGGCCGGAACGCTAGCTGGCGACCAGGAGCCGATCACCGGGCAGACCTACCGCAACGGTATGGCCTACAAGGCGAAGATCGCTTTTGCGAACCTTAATGACGTCTGGGGCGGCGGCCTTTACGACGCGCTTGTCGGAGCTCATAGCGTCGGGGCACGCGTCCACTCGAATTCGTGGGGCGACGACGGCACCACGCAGTACACGAGCGACTGCCAGCAGATCGACCAGTACTCGTGGGACAACGAGTCCGGTTTGGTGGCCTTCGCGGTTACGAACCAGAACAGCCTCAAGACTCCTGAAAACGCGAAGAGCGTTCTCGCGGTCGGAGCTTCCGAGCAGGCGCCGAACCAATCGCAGCATGGTTCCGGCGGCACCGGCCCGACTTCGGACGGCCGACGCAAACCTGAGATCTACGCTCCGGGCGTCGGCATCTACTCAGCGCGCTCCGGGACCACGAATCAATACATTTCGCTGACCGGCACGTCGATGGCCTGCCCGGCGATTACCGGGTGCGCGGCGCTTGTTCGCCAGTACTATCAAGACGGCTGGTTCCGCTATGGCATCCGCAACCTCGGCGTCGGCATAGACCCGTCGGGCGCGCTCGTTCGGGCGACCATCATGAACGCGGGCGTCGATATGACCGGGATCGCGGGCTATCCGAGCAACCGCGAGGG
>DASSBY010000052.1:0-13764 GCA_035698285.1 Fimbriimonadales bacterium
GGATTGCAGAATCTCGAAATGACGCCGGAGAGCTTAAAGCTGCTTTTCTTGCGCGGGATGTCGAAAAGCCCTTGGCATTGTTTGAAGAAAGCTTTTGATGAGCTAGACGAAGAGACTTTCCTCTGGCGACCGCCAAAGCACACCGGATTTCCGTGGATGAATGGGTCCATTCAAGACATTCTTTTTCACGTCACCGGCGATAAGATTGTGCAGCTGAGCCAAGCATTCGGTGATGGCTCGCAAACGTGGGACAATCTGGAGATAAGCAAGGGCTCTCTTTTGGAAATGTGGGCGGACCTCGAAAAGGCCCAGCTCGACGTTATTCGGGCAGTAGAATCCCAAACCGAGGAGTCGCTGACGGCCAAGGTCAAGATTTGGGGCGGCAGTTCGCTCGGCTGCGAGGACTTCTTTCTAATGCTCGCGGAGCATGACTTTTACCACGCCGGACAGGTTCGTTACATTAGAAACATCGCTCCGGACCGCCAGGTAAAATATGGGCCCGAGGCGGAGTAGCTCAGTTGGTTAGAGCATGCGGTTCATACCCGCAGGGTCGTCGGTTCGAGTCCGACCTCCGCTACCAGCCCGCCTTTCCGGTAAAGTATGCGTTCGATGAAACTCGGACTCAGTATGTGGAGCTATGTTCGGCGGTGGAAGCAAGGTCAGATCGAGGCTCCCGATTTTGTGCGCAAGGCAAAGGATCTCGGCGCGGACGGCGTCGAGTTGCTCGATTTTTTCTATCGCGATAAGGCTAATTGGGGACCCGAAACCCAGGAAGTGCAACGGGCGCTCGACGAAACAGGCTTGCCCGTTGGCGTATTTTCGGTGGGCAACGACCTGGCTCAGCAAAGCGAATCGGACCGGGAAGCCCAGGTCGACGTCATAAAGCGCGGCGTGGATCAAGCGCTGGTTTTTAAAGCGGGCGTCGTGCGGGTATTTGCCGGCGGCGCCGTGCCGGGCGTGCCCAACGAAGAAGTTTTCGATTGGTTCCTCCAGGGCCTTTGCGAGGCTTCCTACTACGCGGCAGATAAGGGCGTAAAGTTGGCGCTTGAAAATCATGGACTAATCGCGGGTCGAAGTGATCAGGTCGAAGATTTGATCCATAAGGTGAGAGTTGCGACGGGAACGGATACGCTTGGAGCGAATCCCGACACCGGCAATTTCCTGCTGGTAAATGAGGATTCCGTCGATGGTATTCGCGGCGTCGCGAAATACGCCTACATGTGCCATTTCAAAGATTTCGAGCTTGCGCCGCAAGATTGGCAGGGCCCGAAGTATGCCGCGCTCGACGGAACGGAATTCATCGGCTCTGCCATCGGAGAGGGCTCCGTGGATTTGGGCGCCTGCATTTCGGAATTGCGAAACCAAGGGTTCGATGGCTGGCTAAACGTTGAATACGAGTCGGAAGAAGATCCAGAATACGGTGTGCCGCGCAGCCTCGCAAACGCCCGTAAGTTCCTGCGCTAAAGACCGATCCAGGCTACCAAAGGCTGATAGCCGAAGAACATTCCGAGAACGATAACCGCGGAAACCGCGCAAGTCGCCACCAAGCCCGCGTTGACCTTGCCGAATTGCGGCTCGCGAAGTTCGGGCTTTTGCACTGATATCGCCACGACGATGCGCAAATAGTAAAAGGCGCTTATTACGGAATTTACGGCAAGGACGATCGCGAGCCAGACCATACCTGCAGAAAGCGCGTCCTTGAAAATAAGCAGCTTGCCTAAAAACCCGGCAGTGAGCGGTATTCCGGCTAGGCTCGCCATAAAAATAATCATGGCGGCAGCCAGAAATGGGGCGCGTCGATACATGCCGTGGAAATCTTCGAGAAGCGTTCCCTCCTGCCCGTTGCGTGCCGAAAGAGAAAGGACGGCGAATGCCCCAACAGTCATGGCGGCATACGACAGTAGATAATAGGCCAACGTGTTGTACCCGATTGCGCCGGCCGTTCCTTGAAGGGCGCCGTACGCCGCCAGGGCGACCAGCACATATCCGGCGTGGGCAATGCTGGAATATCCCAAAATCCTTTTCGCGTCTTTCTGGACGAGCGCGATAAGGTTGCCTACCGTCATCGTCAGGGCGGCGAGCACCATCAAAATCGGCAGCCAGACGTCGCGCAGGTCGGCCGCACCGTAAAGAAATCTAGCGAGCGCGGCAAAGGCGCCCACTTTCACACAGGCCGCCATGAATCCGGTAACGCTCGTCGGCGCCCCTTGGTAAACGTCAGGTGTCCACATGTGAAAGGGTACGAGCGCGGTCTTGAAGCCGAAGCCGACAAGGATGAGACCAAGGCCGGCATAGAGAAGCTTTATATTGGTGGGATTCACGTCCTTGCCCATCGAGACCAGGGCGGAAATCGACGATATATTCGTGCTTCCCGTGGCCCCGTAAACAAATGAGATTCCGTATAGCAGGAATCCCGTGGCGAATGCGCCGAGCAGGAAGTACTTCAAAGCGGACTCCTGCGACTTCTTTTCTCGCGAACTGAGCCCCGAAAGGACGTACAAAGCGATCGATAGAACTTCCAAGCCGAGGAAAATGATCAGTAGGTCCCGAGACGTAGACATGATCATCGCCCCGAGAGCCGACCACAAGACCAACGGATAATATTCGCCAAAAGGCAAACGCCTTTCGCGCAAATATCCTTCGCTGTAAAGCACCGTCAAGAATGCGATGCCAATGATGGCCAATTGCATGATGTGGCCGAATCTGTCGTCGGTGAACAGGCCACCGAGGCTATTCGCTGAATGATCCCAAATCCTGACGACGAGGGATGCGGCGAATCCGAGTCCGACGAGGCAGACTCCGACGATAAGGTTGTTTGTTCGCCGCGGAGATAGCATTTCGACGACCATGGCGACGACGCCCGTCAGAAATACGGCGATCATAGGCGCCATCGCGGGCCAGTCGAAAGGCACCGGTACGGGATTGTAGTTATTCATGCGCTGCCGGCGACTTTAGGTCGTCGACCGCCTCGGAAATTTCCTTGAAATTGTATTCTGCGATATCGGGCACCTTGCCGCTAAAAATCAGCCCCTTTCCTTCGAATTCGTCCCACAGTTTTCGAAAATCGGAATCAAGGCCGCATGCGAGCGCGCCTTTGCGAGCCTTTCGAACCTCCGCTGGTGAAATGTTCGACCGGTCCTCGTCCCAGGCAAACGCCTGAGCCGGGAGATCGGCAAGGACATCGAGAAAAACGCCTTCGCCGCCCTCGACATACAAGACATTTAGCCGCGCGTCAGCTACGGTGCTCAAAAGGTCCTTCTCTTGCTCCAGGAAGAATCCGCCGAATTGCATCGGGCTGCTCAGGCTCGGGTCGGCGCCGAAAAGCCTGTAGAGAACTCCGTCCGCTCCGCTTCTCAAGGCTGCCTGAAGGCTGCTGGCGACTCCCTCACTGTAAGCGAGGAAAGCCGACGAACCCGCTTCCGGACCTTTCGCAAACTCGGCAGTCAGGTCCACTCCTCCTTGCAGGGCTTCTCCGAAAGGATTGCCCACTTCCACTAGGACAGCGGCTTCGGGCAACTGGGCAAGTACCTGTTCCGCGTCGATGGCGGACCGAACGACGACCGCGTCGGGAGACCACTGCTTGCCGAACGTGATGGCCGTCGCCGCGGAAGTTTGTGGGCTCCAGGCGAACCACGGCGCTCGATCCACCGGACCACCCCGCACAGCTGCTACGAGCCGTTCCCGGCTATCCACTTCGACTCCACATTGCCAAGTTCAAGTCTACCGCGCCAGACGCCTCCGCATCCGAAAGTGTATAATTTAGGTTCATCACACCCCCAAGAGGAGTATTTTTTGGCAATCGATACCAGCAGTTTTCGGAACGGAATGAACATCTATTTGGATGGAGAGGTTTACACCATTATCGAGTTCCAGCACGTTAAGCCGGGCAAAGGCGGGGCTTTTGTCAGAACAAAGCTGCGCAAGCTTAAGACCGGGCAGAACCTGGAAAAGACTTTCCGAGCCGGCGAGCGCGTCGATCCTGCATTCGTGGAAAAGCGCAAATTGCAGTTCCTGTACCGGACGGGCGACGAAGTCGTCGTTATGGACACGGAGGACTACGATCAGCACAACTATCCCGTCTCGTACGTGGGAGACGGTGCCAAGTATCTCCAAGAGGGCATGGAGGTTTCCGCAGTGACCGTCGATGGCGAGGTGTGGGGGCTCGAGGTTCCGAATTTCGTCGAGCTGGCCGTCGTAGAGACAGATCCAGCGTTCAAAGGCGATACGGTTAGCGGAGGCTCCAAGCCCGCGACCATGGAAGGCGGCGCAATCGTCGCCGTGCCCTTCCACATCAATCCAGGGGACGTTCTCAAGATCGATACTCGAACCGATACCTATCTCGAACGCGTCAAATCGGCGTAAGACAATGTCTTCTCACAATCCCGTCGTCGCCCCGGAGACCATAACTCCAACGGACTGGGGCGCAGAGATACGGTCCTGGCTGCGGGGCAAAGTTGCCTTCTTTGGGGTCGCAGGTACCGTCGTGCTAACCGGCGTCCTGATCTACTACGCCGCCATATTTAGCGCGGCCGCGACCGACAAGCACGCCATGATCGAGGCGAGCAAGATCATCGCCAAGCTCAACATCGGTCTGATCGCCGCTCTCTTGGCGCTTGGTCTGGCCGTCACGCTTAATTTCTGGGGCGACTTCGCCCTCCCTCTGACGTTGCTCCTGCTCGCAGCCCTCTTTTACTTCGCGCCGACGATTCTCCCATGGTCGGGCCTGATCGCCGCCGCCTGGTCACCAGGCGAAGCGATCGACCCAACGGCCCAGGCGATGCGGGGGATGCAGATGGCAGGTCTCATCTTGGGCATCGGCGCTCTGCTGCTGCAAGTCATCGATGCAATCATCCGCATTCGTATTCGCGCCACCATGGGCGTGCATGCCGACAACCTCAAATATGGATCGGACCTCAAGGAAGACGAAGATTACCAAAACGTTTTTATGGGCAAGTGCTGGCAGCTTCCTTTCTGCCGCAAATTCGTAAGGCAGGCGTGCCCCATCTACCACAGCCGGCGAACATGCTGGAAAGAGCGGGTGGGTTGCATGTGCGAAGAAGAAGTGATCCGCGGCGCGCTCGAAGGCAAGACCATCCCCCGGGATGCGGTGGCGGCAGCAAAATACATTCCACGAAACAGCCGTTTGAGTGGAGAGCAGAAGGCGGAGCGCTGCAGGCAGTGCGTCATCTACAACGAGCACCAGCGCCAGAAGTATCGGCTCGCCATTCCCGTCGCCCTCGGGTTCGTGGCACTTATATACGTGGCGTTCTACGACCCTCTGCTCCAATGGACGAATCGGCTCCTGCTCGGCTTCGACACCGCCTTTAGCCATTTCACTTTTTCAACGAACCCGTCGGACAAGCTAGCCACGATTGCTCAGCCGGGAATTCTCGAACAGGGCATCCTCTTCCTTATCATGCTGTTCGTCCTTTCGCAGATAATGAAGGCAGTGGAATTCGGTATCTTTCGGCTTAAGATATGAGCGCCGGCAAAGACAAAATTCGGAAGCTGGCCGCGGTTGCCAACCGCTACAATTTAAGCTATGCGATGGTTTCGGATGGCGAGACCGAGATCGCTATCGAATTCGCCCGATCGTCTTCAACGCCGGCAAGGACACAAATACCTGCCGCCCCTACCGCGCTGGAGATAAAGAGCGGTTTCGTCGGCTATTTCCGCCACTCCGTTCCGCTTGGATCGGCGGTGTCGAGCGGAACGCCTATCGGAATCGTCGAGGCGCTCGGGCTTCCAAACGACGTCGTGGCCGCAAATGCCGGTACGCTTGTAGAACTCTTGGTGGACGACGGACAGCCTGTTGAATACGGCCAGCCCGTCGCCAGGGTGGAGACAGCGAAATGAGAGAAAGAGCAAACACACTTCTTGGCCTCCTCTTCGTCATCCTGATCGTTGGCGTGCTTTACGCCATCTATTTAGGCGGAGGATTCGGAACTACGGCCATGCCCGAGCGGGCGGATAAAGTCGGTCGAACCACGATTGGAAGATCGGCAGCAGCCGCAAAGGATGTCGTTTGCCGCAACAATCTTCAGCAGATTAGGATGGCCATCCAAGTCGAGCAAACGAATAGCGGCAACCCTACCAGCCTTGCCGACCTTCCGGGCTTTACCGCAGAATCGCTGAACTGCCCCATCGGACACGAACCGTACACTTACGACGCCTCGACCGGCAAGGTAAGCTGTCCGCACCCCGGGCACGAAAGCTACTGAATGTTCACTAAGATCCTCATCGCCAATCGGGGCGAAATCGCTTGCCGAATCATTCGCGCATGTAAAGACCTCGGCGTGGCGACCGTCGCGATCTATAGCGAAGCCGATAGGGACAGCCTCCACGTGCGCATGGCCGATGAGGCCGTTTGCGTAGGCGCCGCCACGAATACCGACAGCTATCTTAATATGCCCAACGTGTTGATGGCGGCCGTCATCACAGGAGCCGAGGCCGTCCATCCCGGCTACGGTTATTTTTCCGAAAGACAGAATTTTGCGGACTCTCTCCAAGCTCTGGGGATCGCATTTATCGGCCCTCCGGTCGACGCCATATCGAGAATGGGCGACAAGGCTTCGGCGCGGGCCGCGGCGGTCGAAGCGAACTGTCCCGTCGTTCCGGGATCCGCGGGGATTGTTGAAGATGCCGATTCCGCACTGGAGCAAGCAAAGGCGCTTGGATTTCCCGTCTTGATCAAAGCTTCGGCGGGGGGCGGGGGCAAAGGCATTCGCAAAGCCGAATCGGCCGAAGAATTCGCTGGGTTGATGAGGCTCGCGCAGCAGGAGGCGGACGCCAGCTTCGGCAGCAGCGACGTATACCTGGAAAAATGCATCGAAAATCCGCGACATGTCGAAATCCAGATCCTAGCCGATTCCCACGGAGACTGCGTTTACTTAGGGGAGCGAGAGTGCTCGATTCAGAACCTTCGCCATCAAAAAATGATCGAGGAGGCGCCGTTTGCCCTCCTTTGCGACGAAAAGCGCCGGGAAATGGGCGAAGCTGCCGTGCGGCTCGCAAAAAGCGTCGGCTATGAAAATGCCGGAACGGTGGAATTCTTAATGGATGCGGCAGGAGGGTATTACTTTATAGAAATGAACACTCGACTACAAGTCGAGCACCCGATTACCGAGCAAGTCACGGGGATCGATATCGTCCGCCTAATGATCAAGATTGCCGCCGGCGAAAGGCTGCCTTTTACGCAGGAAGGAATCCGCTTTACCGGCCACGCGATTGAGGCGCGGATCACCGCGGAAGACTCTGACCGGCATTTTGCTCCTTCCTGCGGCAAAATAACGCTTTGGGAGCCTCCGATCGGGCCTGGTATTCGTATGGAGACACATGTTTATGCGGGCTTTACAATCAGCCCATTTTATGATCCTATGATCGCCAAGCTAATTGTCACCGGGCAAACCCGAGACGATGCGATCGAGCGGTTGAGAATAGCGCTCTCCAATTATCGCGTCGAAGGCATACAAACGAACATTCCTTTCTTGCAAAAGTTGGTCGACGACCGAAGGTTTATCGCCGGCCAAGTGGACACGGGATACATACCGGCACTGATGGCAGAGATGCATGGCGGCTAGGTCTCGCCGAAAATCCCGGCGGGCCGCATTCAAAGCCCTTTACGCGATCGAAGTCGGCGCTCGAAGGCCAGCGGAAGCATTGGAAGAAGCGGTCACTGAGGCCGAGTTGTCCGAGGATGGCAAGCAGTTCATGACGACCCTCGTAAACGGCGTCGGCGAGAAAATTGCGGAGATCGACGAAACGTTGAGTCAGTCAGCCATCGGCTACTCCCTCGATCGAATGTCGGCAGTCGATCGCGCAGTTTTGAGAATCGCGGTTTATGAATTACTTTACTTGGATGAGACTCCCGACGCGGTCGCCATCAACGAGGCTGTTGAAATTGTGAAAAAATACAGCTCAGCGGAGAGCGGCGGATTCGTTAACGGAATCTTGGGATCGGTTGCAAAGAGAAAGCATGGCTCAAGTACTTGACGGAAAAACTTTGGGTAAGCAGATCCGCAAGGAGCTGGCAGTCCGCGTATCGAAACTTCGCGACATCGGAATAGTTCCGCGGCTCGATGTGCTCGTGGCGGCTGACGATCCGTCGAGTCTGACCTACGTCGCCATGAAGCAGCGCTGGGCGGAACAGATTGGGATCATCGGCCAGTCTTGGACCATAGACCGTGCGACGACGCAGGGCCGGATAACCAACATATTGAACGAGTTAAACTCCGATCCCGGCGTCCACGGAATACTTTTGCAACATCCCTTACCGCCGCATCTCGATGAACCCGCCGCTTTGGAGACGTTGGGACCGTATAAAGACGTTGACGGAATATCGCCGCAGTCTCTGGGAAGATTGCTGACAGGAGCTCGCGGATTTCGGTGTGCCACACCGCTGGGCATGATGAAATTGTTAGAGGCTTACGGCATAAATCCATCGGGAAAAGGAGCCGTCGTAATCGGCCGCAGCGTAATCCTCGGCAAACCCGCCGCGCTGATGCTATTGGAAAAAAATGCGACCGTCACCGTTTGTCATAGCAAGACGCAAAGCCTGCGCGAAATTTGCCGGAGTGCCGATATTCTTGTGGCTGCCGTCGGAAAACCCGAAATGGTCAGCGGCGATTGGATCAAACCGGGCGCCGTCGTATTGGATGCGGGCTACAACCGAGTCGATGGCCGATCTGGAGATGTGGGCGACGTGCATTTTGAATCCGCTGCGGAAGTTGCCTCGGCGATTTCGCCTGTGCCCGGAGGGGTCGGCCCCATGACCGTGACCATGCTCTTGTCGAACGTGGTCGAAGCCGCGGAAACTATAGCGATGCCGGCAAAATAGTGCCCGAAGCCTCGCCGAATCCCACGCGATACCCCTCTCCTTGGCAATATCCCTTCAGGAAGACGGTGTCTCCGTCCTGAATAAAGGCCCGAGTTTCGCCGGTTTCGGTCATTTCTATGGGCTTTTCCCCTCGCCAAGTAAGTTCGAGCATAGATCCAAACGAGGAAGGATCGTCGCCGGAAATCGTGCCGGAAGCGTAGAGGTCGCCGACCTGAACATTCGTTCCATTGACGCATTGGTGTGCCAGCTGCTGCGCCATGTTCCAATACATGTTTTTGTAATTCGAGCGGGAAATCACTTGCGGCGTGCGCATGGCTTCGGTCTGAAGAGCAACTTCCAGTTCGATGTCGAATGTCCAATCCTCCTCGCACCGCAAATAATTCATCGGCGGAGGAATTTGAGCTGGATTCGAAATACGGAAGGGTTCCAGCGCGGCCATAGGAACAACCCAGGGAGAAATCGTCGTGGCAAAGGTTTTGGCGAGGAATGGGCCGAGCGGCTGATATTCCCACTTTTGTATGTCTCGCGCGGACCAATCGTTTACAAGCGTCATCCCGAAAATGTAATCAGCGGCCTCGCTCGTTCCGACGCGCGCACCAAGAGGATTTTCCTTGCCCGTGAAAAAACCCATCTCCAATTCAAAATCCAAGTTCCTGCAGGGCCCGAAGACGGGCTCTTGGGCCTTGCCAGGCAAGGACTGCCCAACCGGTCGCCGAATCGGGGTTCCACTCGCAACGACGCTAGACGCCCTCCCGTTATATCCGACCGGAAGCCATTTCCAATTTGGCATAAGCGGATTATCGGGCCGAAACATACTTCCGACGTTTGTGGCGTGCCGCTCTGAAGAATAGAAATCCACGAACGCTCCGATATTCACGGGGAGCAAGAGCTCCACATCGACTTGCTTGTGAAGAGCCTTGTGAAGAAATTCATCGTCATCACGAAGGGCGCCGTTATCCTCGCGTAGCAAATCGGTAAGGGCGGCACGCACCTCGGCCCAAATATCTCTTCCCAACGCCATAAACGCGTTGAGATGTGGGTGCGCAAAAACGTTGTTTCCAGCGACTCCTTTCGGCAGAAATCCCGCATCGAAGAGGAGGCTTAGATCCAGGACGTAGTCACCGATTCCAACGCCAACCGCTGCAGTAGTCCCCGAGAAAAACGCGCAATAGGGCAGATTTTGAAATGGGAAGGGATGATCTGGCGGAACGTCGATCCAGGATTTCATCTTAAACTTCTTATGGAAAAACCGAGGTCTTCGAGATCGCCGAGAGGCTCCGCCACTGAGCAAGAACCGAAGCTTTCAATAAAGTTGCGCGCGGCGACGATCTTATCTTTGTCTATATGATAAACGCCATAACGAAGGCGCTGTTGAACGAAGAGAAATGCGTCGGCATCTTCTTCGCCGACGACTTGCTCGATAACGGAAAGGGAAGGCGAAAAAGTCTTCGCGATCGCAGCCGCCACGAAAACGTTGAGAAAACCGTGCATGACGCAGCGCGTCTCTTCGCGATACGCGCGGACCGGATGATGCAGACCCGCCGTTGCCTTGAAAGGCAGGTTAGCGCGCGCACACTCATAGATGAACAGCGCAACCTGCTCGACCGTCGGAAACTCCTGCGGCGTGATCCCTCCGGTGCGGATTTTTGCCTTTGCGGCGCCTGTCTTCTTTATTTCGTCGATTGCCTTAGGTACGTCGTTTTTCCAATTCGGACCAAACGGAATCTCGACGTAAAACTCCTCATCCTCTAAATATCTGCGAACCCTGCGCACAACTGGGCCCAAGTCCGAGGCGCCCAAAAGGTCGACCGGCAGCCTGGTTTCGAATGCTTCGAAATATCCATGACGAACCCGCCGAGAACCCACGATATCCGCAATGGTATTCGACAGAAAATCTGCCGTTGTCTTTCCTCCGGAACCGACGACAGTAATCCCGAAAACATCGCTGTAGCCCATCCGATTGAGCGCCGACTCCATCTCAGCTATTCGAGTGGAGCCGCAAACGAACCGATCGACAAACCAGGCTTCTGGGCCACTTTTGTAGCGAATGTGGTTCGCAACCGCTTCGCGCATCCCGAGGGCAGCGGGCGGAAAAAGCCCGGCATAGTCAATCGAATCGCGCAAAAGATATTTGAGCGTTTCTACCATTTCAGCGAGCGAGCGAACCCATTGGGTCCCACGGGGGCAGCACGACGGGCTTCCCCTTTAGAAGCGGGAGCATGCTAGCCGGAAGCCGCTTCTTGTCTACGGCGACCTCGTAAACATATTCGTCGAACCAAGCATCGGTCATGGTCAAAAAACCTTGGCCGCCGCCCTTGTCGCCCCAGCTATTCTCGACGCGCCACCTTACCGGTTTCCCGCGATCGTCGAGGTCCACTCCGGCGAAAACCATCGCGTGCGTCATTTGGCTTTCGCCGTAATCCAGACGCGTGGCTTTATCCATGCCGAATTTTACGCCGTAAACGCCGTCGTAGTCGAAAATCCCGAGGTCCAAAACGCCCAGCTCTCGCTCGAGGTGTTTTCCTACGTCACAGCCAAACCAGACCGGCTCGCCATCGGAGATCATTTCAATGGCAGCCTTCTTGATCGTATTAAGGTCCACGTTTAAGTAGCGAACGATATTTCCGTCGACGACGTTGCCCAGGAAGTCGACGGTATATAGCGTGTTGAAAGATTTAGACGACTGCGGACAGTGGATGAGGCAAATCTTAGAGTCGAGATCAGTATTGACGTGCCGTGCGAAAAATTCTTGCGGCGTGATCCTTCCATCGCGGTGGAACGCCCCATCCTTGTCCCGATATTGCCAGAGGAAGTCCTTTGGCGGCTCGCCCAGATGTATGGCGAGGATGCGGTAAACCTCTTCCAGCATTTTCGTTTTTTCTTTACGAAGCGCTTCGACGCCCAAGCCTTTCGTACACATCTTCCTCAGTTTCGCGGCATTTTCGCGCAGCTTCCTCGTGACCACGGAATTCATTGCGCCGGTATTGCTGCTACTTTCTGTTTCCGGCATAACCGTCTTTGGAACGACGCCAAATTTCGTAACCAAGTTTACGAACATGTCCCACTGGCCCCCATCCTCGACCGGGTTGCTCAGGAGAAAGTCCAAAATGCGGCTTCCAACCGGCTCTTTGGACGTCTTTATGATGTTTTCGAGAAAATAATTTGCCTTTTCAAGCTTGTCCCAAAAGAGAGGGTAATTCTGGCTAAGCTCGAAATCATCGGCAAGATTCATCGCCTTTATCGCTGCCACGCGCATGGGATTCAGGCCCGCAAATAGCCAGCACCTGCCGGATTTTTGCTGCGAAGTGATTTTGCCAACCTTTACGATGTTTGAGAATACGTGGCTGGACCCGACGACAGATTGCCGGTTGGCCGCGACGCTTCCGATCGGGTTTCGCGTGACCGCGTTCTGCGCTACGCGCGCACCGGGGTCTTGGCGGAAGCGTTTTTGAAAGGCTTCCACTGTTTTTGTCGAGATGCCGGCAGATTCTTTGCTCGGCCTTCCGTTGCCGTTTTTCGATGGTGCCACGCGCGTGCGGCGCGCGGCGGTTTTCGTCGCCATTTTTTCCTCCGTAATGCCGCGAGTTTACCGCACCGGCGCGGGGCGCTTTTGGCAAAGCAGCCCGGTAACGCCGCACGCCGCGAACATAGCCAGCAAGAAGCCCGCTCGATACGAATGTGGCCGGTACACGGCGTCGATGGTGCCGGCGTCGTAGTCGAAAGTCAAATAGCTCTTTTCCCATCCTGCCCCCTGCGGAGAATCGAGCCACGCCTGGCTGCGCGACCGGCCGGAGCCGCTCCACATGAGAACTTTCTTGTTGTATCCCTCGGCGACGACGAACGGCGCCTCCTTCGGAGAGGGAAGGCGATAGAGAGTCCAATTCTCACCGCTATAAACCACCGGCAGGTCTAAAGGACTGGCCGACATAGCGAATTGCGCACCAGCGTCCGCTGCGGCTTGCGGATCGAAGCCCGGTTTTACGAACAGCATGTTTCCGTTCGCCTTCGGAGCGCTATCTCTCCCGTTGATGGCGTCGAGCCGCTGCTTGATTGTCTTTGAAATAACCGAGTCGTAGCCGCTGAGACTTCCGATCTGGTACGGAAGAAGGGAGTTCGGAGGCGCAACTACGCCCTTTGCCGGGCCAACGAGCGACCAAGTTTGGTCGACCACTGCGATCGTTTTGCCTTTAAGGCCATCCATGCCGGGGAACGGCTGGTTCGCGATTCCGCGTTGTGATCCGGGATTAAGCCCGGCATGAACGGCTGTCATGGCGGCGATTTGAAAAGCGATCGCGGGCAGAACCAGCGCCTTTCGCTTAGCCAAGACCACAACTAGGGGAATGGCGAACAAAACCAGCGGCACGAGCGACGGCTTGCCGAACACTTGAGCCGCCTCTTCCGGCATCGAGACGGAAACGTAAGCACACAGAACTGCGCCGCTAGCGACTGCGGCACCGTAGAGCCACCAGCCGAGTTTAGGGGGCTCCGAATCGACTTCCTTAAAGTAGATTCCGGCGAGGACGCAAAGCGATAGCGAAAGCAGCACGAGGGCTCGTCCGGGAGAGCCGGTTGCAGACCATCCTGGCAGTCCGAAGAAGAGGGCCTTATCGACCGGCGTCCCGAGCGCAATTGCGACTGCAAAGACCGCCAGGACCGCAAAGAAGGACTGTTCCGGTCGCCTGCGGAGCAATGGGACGGCAAGAAGAGCGAAGGGCAGTGTCAACGGTCCTACGTAGAATGCAAGCTCGGCATAGTTTCGGCCAGGCTGGGCGTATCCGAGCCAGTAGCCGGACATACCCTTCTCGGGACCGCGATCTTGGGGCATTCCGAAAATCCCGGGAACGAACAGGGCGGCAAGATGAGCGGGCTGCAGAGCCTGCTTTTCGTGAGCATCCCACGAATCGGCGCTGGCGGCAGCAACACGGTGG
>DASSBY010000053.1:0-3979 GCA_035698285.1 Fimbriimonadales bacterium
CATCTCGTGTTACCAGCAAGTAAAGTTGGGGACTCACGAGAAACCGCCGGCGTAAGCCGGAGGAAGGTGAGGATGACGTCAAGTCAGCATGGCGGTTACGTCTGGGGCTTCACACATGCTACAATGGGCGCAACAAAGGGCGGCAAGATCGCGAGATGGAGCTAATCCCAAAAATACGCCCCCAGTTCAGATTGCAGTCTGCAACTCGACTGCATGAAGGAATCGGCGACCGCGCCTACATCGCCGAGCTGGCGGAATATTGGATCGGCCGAAATTTGACCCGGCGGGCAAAGTTCCGTAAGAGGTGACTAAATGTTAGCGACAAAGACTCTTGTCGCCGCAACCCTTGGGCTCTTTCTCACATTCGGCGGCCAAACCCAAGTGACCAAGGAAGGTTTTGTCCAGGGAAGCAACCAGGCTGGCTGGGGCGGGAAAAAATTCGAGGGCGTCTTCCTCCCCGCCGAGCTCGACAGGTACGCTGGCGAGAATTTTGGCCTCACACGGCCCTGGGACACGTCCGCCATCGGGCCAGTTATGCAGGTTCGCCTCCGATTGAGCGATATGCAGCGCGAGTCGATGGCCATCACAAAAAAGATCCGTCGCGGCCGGTCCTGGTCAAATACGAGGGGGTCGAGGCGTGGGTCGATCCATTGCACGCTTCTGGCTCGATCGAAGTTCCGGTCAGGACGATTCTCTATTGGGCATATAGCCGGCCCGGGAAATATAGGAATTTCGACGAAGTTCACCTGGTGAAAAGCGAAGCCGGGGAAGCCGACCGCTCCGTTCATTCCGACGTATCGCTGAAAAGTGTCGTCTTAGAAACGAGCGACTTCTTCGTCGTCGCCGATGGAGGCGACGGCGTTTATGGCGCCAAGGGATGGAGCGTCGCCCGCGAAAAATCGATTAGCAGGGCGACGCGCAACGTTGGGGCCTACAACGACGCGGTTGCTGTCTACGATATTTCGCAAACCTCCCTCGAGGGCCGCTAAATCCCACCAAAAACGGAACGAGAATCGCTTCCGCAGGCAGAAAACCTAATGGTGCTTAAAGTACTGAACCTCGCGCTCGTGCTTCTCCGCCGCGGCTCGAGTTTCGAACGTACCGAGGTTTTTGTGTTTTCCGGTCTTCGGATCCTTCTTGCGCGAATACAGCCTATACTCGCCGGACTTGAGTTTTCGTATCATCCTGCCTTTCTATACGTCGCTTCCAGCTTTTAGTAGTCGACCAACCACGCCTTTCCGGCGCCGTCGAGAATTGCCCAATATTTGCCGCCCGCGCTTTTGCCGAGGACGCGAAAGTCGCCGATCGATTCCCACTTCCCGCCAACTCTCTTCCACGTCCGCTTCGCATCGGTGAAATACAGCGTCCCCCGCGAAAGAAATCCCCAACCGGCTTCGGATGGCAGCGCGGCGCAGTAAGTCTTGGTCGATCCCACCGCAGTCGCAAGGACCGCGTCCCCGCTATTTCCAATAAGTCTTCGCGACGAGGGTTCGAACTGCGAAAAAGGCCCTCCGCCTCCGCATTTGCCGATAGCTTTCCTTCGCCGCGAATCTACCGCAGAAACCGCGCCAGGATAGCTGCCGTGGGATTCGAGAAGGTACCACGTCTCTACTCCGCCCGGCATTGCGGCGCCGACCGCCGCCGCCGGATCGCGTCGCCCTGGTTCGATCTCGACGTCCAAATTGGGTTTAACTCCCCGCTTCTCGTAGCGCACCGCGGTCAGACGCGTCTTGTCGCCAACCGTGCCGGCCAGCAGCAATTCATGAGCGTTCGGCGCATACAATATCGCAAGATCACCAGTCCTTCGTTGCGCCGTACCTGCGGGCTCCATATGCGCGCCCTGGCTGGTGGTAGCGCTCATCAGCCGCCCGCCTTTCGAAAAGAAAAATAAATCTTCCGCGGGATAACTGCGCTCGCTGGCCAGGTCGAAGCGGCTGATTTTGCCGTCGTAAATAAAAGCGGATTTCCCGTCCTCCGAAACCAAACAATTACGAAACGCGCTATCCCTCGCCTCGCGCAGGAAAGCGGGATTATGGATGCGAACTTTGGCGTTTGTCAACGGTGCGTGTGGCGTCGATTGGAGGAGTGCAAACAAAATTAAATGAATCATTCCGGCCTCCTTTATGGCTCGATTTGTAAATTGATTCTTGAAAGCAACAATAGAAATGGCATAGTCGCGGCGCCAGCATTTGCGATCCGAACCTCCAACGTCTTTGACTGGCCTTGCAGAACGGCCAATGGACCGTCTTGTGTTAGGGTAACCATATTAAGGTTTGAATCGCTTCCGTTCGGATTCGCCCAAGTGAGAGGCAGGACCCCGCGATCAGTGCGGTCTTCCCATTGGGATATTTCCGCCGCACCAAAGTATGGCGTCGGCGTAATTAGGGCCGTGTGCATTCCGACAAGATACACGAACAGGCTTCCGGAGGGATCCTCCATACAGGTGATCCCGCATCGATAGACCAAATCAACGCCAAACAGGCCCTCGTCGGTTTTCCGTAAGTATCGACCGCCTGCTTGGCAAAGGCCGCTTCTTCAGGCCCACCATCTGTGCAGCATTTTATTTCCTTGAAGCCCGGCGGCAGGCTAGGGCTTACATCAAATGTCCCACAGTCAGAGACGCACTCGCATTTTGTCCACCAGCCGCGTGGTTTCCCACTTTCTGCAGTCGCGACGTTGTCTAGCCAACTTCCAAATGCCTGTCCCTGGTAAGCGACGGTGCGCATACGGAGGTTAGTAGATGCCGACGCAATCAGATCGCACTCGTAGACTAGGCCGAAGACATCACCATCCGAGATCGACGCGTTCAATATAGGCGACTCCGAACCAGTTATGGTTTCCGTCCCGGATATAGGGTCGAGGTCTCGAGCAGCTGCGCCTTAGCGAGGCACATGCCATCGAAGTTAGCGGCGGAGCACTTGAAAGTAGCCCAGCGGCTTGATTAGAGAGATCAACCTCGACCCCATTACTGGTCGAGCAAATTACACCGAACTTTAGGGTACTGGAATCCATTTTCATGCCACAAAAAAATCCGCAACTTGGCTGGCGTGAGCCCAGTTGGAATCTCACATTTGTAAAGGGTCAGCGGAAGGCCGCCATACGGAGGAATAAACGTGACCGCTTCGGGCGAATTGCTTACAACAAGGTGCCGATCACCGCTGCCGCCAGAACTTCCCGGCGCCGAACCAGTGTAATCGAACGCGAGGTGCCACCTTGTGTAGTCTGGCTGCGTACAAGACATGCCCGAGCATACCCCTAGCATCCAGGCTCGATCCAAATCGACCCGCAGGTTCCGCTATTCGCCTCGAGCCTATCTTCTGTCCTTGATAAACTGGAGACCTGGGACCGCGCCCGTACGAAACGCCCGATGCCGCGCGGTCTACGATGTATATCCTGGTACCGCTCTACGGCTGCCGCTTTGCGGGTGCCCTCGCCTCGCGCGCAAGGAGCCTTCGGAGGCGCGATTCCTCTTTCGACAAGCCCGCAGCCGCTCGCCCCGATCCCAGCGCATTCGCCAAGCGGCCGTCGGCGAAAGCAGCGACAACCGCTGGGTGGATATAGCACTTGCGGCAAACGGCGCGCGTGTTGCCCAAAGCCAGCGCCACCGAATCCACGGCATGCACGATGGCCGCTCGATTTTCGGCATCCGACTCCGATAGCGGCACATCGGCGAGCGCGCTTGCCGCGAGCACCGTACCCGCCCACGTGCGAAAGTCCTTAGCCGTAAAATCCTCCCCGGCGGCATCTCGGATATATTCGTTGACGTCGGTCGAATGAATCGAAACCGGCGTGTCGCCGTCCAAATATTGAAATAGCTCCTGCCCGGGTATTTCCTGGCACCGCTTGATAATTCTTGCCAACTTCCTGTCATTTACGGCGACCTCGTGCTTCTTGCCGCTTTTGCCTGTAAATCGAAATTTGACTTTCGACCCCTCGACATCGACATGTCGAGTTTTCATCGTAGTCAGCCCGTAAGACC
>DASSBY010000054.1:0-2687 GCA_035698285.1 Fimbriimonadales bacterium
CCTATGATTGTCGCCCCCAACGACCTGGCCAAGATTGTTTAGGCCGTTAGCTGGATAGAAGCTGCTCTCCCCGAACTCTCCCGAAACGCCAATATCGGTCACGTGGCCATCGTGGTAATAGTAGCCTCGGAACAGCCCGCCTCCTCCAATGGCATCGCCGTTGTCTGCCAAGTCCGTAAGGAACCAATAGTGGCCATCCACCTTGGGGAGGTACTGTAGCTGCCCATTCTCGATGACGCAAGCCTGCTCCTGCGATGAAGACATGCGGACATGGCCTCCTATCACGCCGCTGTTGTTGATGTCCTCCGGCGTAAACCGGTCGCCGTAGAGCTCCGTCAGATCCACGACCTCATACTGCGGCTGCGCGAACGCTCCCGCCGCCACTAAGATCACCGCCAAACTCAGATAGAGCCTTGTCAAGACTGCTCGAATCATTTCTCCGCTCCTCTATTTATGCCATCACGGAATTCGATGCCTGAGAACATTATCCTTCGTTTCGAACGGCTTTAGCAACGCGCGCAGATATGCCGCAAAAAACCGACATGCCCGCCGAGCTCTTTAATCGATGTCGAGGGACTGAAAGCGTTTGAGCCTTGCATCGAGCGTAGGAAGCAGCACGTCGTATGCCTCTTGAACCATAAGGTGAATTCGCGCAGCCTTTTTGCGCTCATCGCTCCCTTCGGGAAAATTCGTCGGCAGGGACCTTTCGCTTAGACGCGAGTAAGCCGCTTTCACGTCAACAAGCGATGCATTTTGCGCCAAGCCGAGTACGGAATATGCCCAGCCGATTTTTTGGTCTACAACCTGCGCTCGCGGAGTAGGCGGCGGTCCGGAGTCGGGAATCGACGGATCAAGATAATCGTTTAATTCGCGTCGCGCGGACGCCTCTTGGATCGCCTCCATGCGCTCCCATTCCCTGCCAATATACGCCCGCAGCAAATTGTACGCCCGCTCTAATCCCAATTTCGATTGCTCACCGTTTCGATAGATTCTTCCATTGTGGAGCTAAGACGTTTAAGGCGGCTCGTCATTTCCGAAAATGGATCGAGTTCTTCTGAGACCGAATCGCGCCCGGTTTCCGCCACCGCCTGAAGCAGGCGCGATTTCAATTCGGCAAGCGTAGATTCGGCCTCGTCGAGATTCGCATCTAAGCGCCTCTGTGTCAGTTCCAGGTCCTCGAGCACGCGCAGTTCCTGCCGCCGCGAAGTCAATGCGCTTTCCATAGATGACCGGACGCCGGGGTCGGCCGCTCCGGCAAGCTTCTCTTCGAGATCCGTGACCACCGCTCGCGATCGGTAGACTCCCGAAGACAGCTTTTGGACTTTGCGCTTGGCCTCGAGGATTTCGAGCGAGCGCACCACGATAGCGTCGACCTCCGTTTGCGTATCCAGCGCCATCGCGGCGATCACGGGGCTTTCGTGATGCCCAGTGATCAGCCTCATAATCTCTTCACGCAGCTTCACGATGGGCTTGAGGCGCGTCTTGCTGGGCGTGCTGACGTCCTCGAGCGATGGCACGTTACCCTGTGGCTGATCGCCGCGCCGAGCCACTGCAAATATCCCAAAAGCTGCCCCAACGGCGACGGCTGCGACCGCGAGCGAGGGCCAGCCGAAAAGCATCGCCGCAATGCCGCCGGCTATGGCGGCGACGGAAATTTTCAGTCCTATACTCCTAAACTCATCGCGCGGCCGCAACATTCTTATCGCTCACTAAGAATAATACTTCCAAGGGGCGGGCTGCGCTTCACTCGAGCATCGATAACGCGATCCGCGCGGCGCGCGTCACTGCGTCCGGCGGACCCAAAAGCTCGCGAAGTTCTGAAAACGCCGCAAGCTGCGCGCGCCGCTCGGGCCCGTCGTCGAGAAGCCTCTGCGTTTCTTCAGCAATGCGGCTTGGGGTGGCATTCGGATAATAGAGCTCCGGAACCGCGAGTCGGTCCAGCACAATGTTCGGCAGGGCGATGTACTTCACCTTCAGCCGGACGAGCTTTGCTTCCAAAACCATGAGTGAATCGAGAACGTAGGCCACCACCGAAGGCGTTTGGCAGACGGCCGCTTCGAGCGACGCCGTGCCGGAACAAATGATCGCCGCCCTCGACTGGCGCAAGACGGCAAACGAACCTTCCTTGGAAATCTCGACATCGGCTGAGCAATTCCGCGCCCATAATTCCGATAGGCGCTTTTCGTTCGCTCCTGGCGCGGCGATGATGGTCGGTCGCAATTTTGTATCCAGTTTAGAAAAGGCTTCCGCAAAAACGGGAAGATTTAGTTCGATTTCATGCGTTCTGCTGCCCGGCATTATCGCCATCGTGTCGCGCGGCTCTCCGGTACCTGCGCCGGCCATTTGAAGCACGGGGTGGCCCACCCACTCGACATTTGCACCGCTTTTTAGCAGCAATTCGGCCGACCATGGAAAGGGTGTGGCAATTTTGTCTGTAAGTTGCGCCAGGTCGCCGCCTTGCCTGTCGCGTCGCCAGCTGCCCGGCGGCATAAAATAGAATACTTTCGTTCCCTTTTGTTTGGCGACACGGCATAGGCGAATATTCAGAAATCCGAAATCTATTGGGATAAATAGGTCGACCGGATTCTTCTTCAGCCAGGAGCGAACATTTCGGCCGCCGGCGATGAGCATGGGCGCCATCTTGACGGCTTGGTAGACGCCAAGGGCTCCCCATGTCGAGCTGTTCG
>DASSBY010000055.1:0-4232 GCA_035698285.1 Fimbriimonadales bacterium
GAAATCCGCCGATCGCCGGGAGGATGGCGTGGCCGTATTCATGGGCAACCTCGCGCGCCATCTCCACCGGGTTCGTGAAATCCTCGACGTGGTAGATGTAAATGCAGTTGAGCTTGCCGATCACGGCCTGTTCGCCGCCCGCTTTTCCTCCTTCGGCGAGGTAAACGTGCACAACCGAGCCGTACCGAATCGGGTGGTCGATGCCGATGTTCCTTGAGCACAACTGCCAGAGCCGCAGCAGCATCACGCCGGTCCGTTTCACCAGCGGCAAGGAGGCGGCGCTCTGCGCGCGAATCTCGAACGCCAAGCTTTGCGCCCCGTTTCGCGGGACGTAGGCCTTCGCCATGAACGGATACTCCCAACCATACTTCGGGCACTTCGCAGCGGCCACAGCGGAAGGATAAGTTTCCAAGACCAGGCCTCCGGGAAGGTTCGATATAACCGGCGACTGGAGCGCAAGGGCGGCGACGAGGAGGTTAGCCGGCATTGGCCAGGTGTTGCTTGGCTTCGAGATACCTTTCGGCCTCGATGGCGGCCATACAGCCGGTTCCGGCAGCCGTCACGGCTTGGCGATAGACGTGGTCGGCAACATCGCCGCATGCGAACACGCCAGGAATCTTCGTGCCGGTGCCCGGCCCATCCAGCCGGAGATAGCCGAGCTCGTCCATTTCGAGAACGCCGGCGAAAAGCTCGCTGTTGGGCTTGTGCCCGATCGCGATGAACACCCCGTCGATCGGCATCTCCCATTCGCGGCCGTCCAAGGTGCTGCGGAGACGGACGCCGTGGACTTTTCGGATCGGTTCGGTGCCTCCCACGATCTCCGTGAGCTCCGCGTTCCAGATAAATTCGATCTTGGGATTGTCGAAGGCGCGCTTTTGCATGATCTTGCTCGCCCGCAAATCGCTTCGGCGATGCACGACGTACACTTTGCTCGCGTGGCGCGTGAGGTAGTTCGCCTCCTCCATCGCCGTGTCGCCCCCGCCGACGACGAGAACGGTCTTGCCGCGGAAGAAGAAGCCGTCGCAAGTCGCGCAGGCGCTCACGCCATACCCTCCGAAAGTAATTTCGCTCGGAAGGCCGAGCCATTTCGCCTCCGCGCCCGTCGCGATTATCACGGTGTTCGCCGCAAACTCCTCCTCGCCGGCCCAAACGCGGAACGGCTCCGCATGCAGATCGACTCGCGTGACTTGGCGCTCGACGATGCGCGTCCCGAACCGCTCCGCCTGCGACCGGAAAAGCTGCATGAGCTCGGGCCCCATGATGCCTTCGGGAAAGCCGGGATAGTTCTCGACGTCTGTCGTGATCATAAGCTGTCCGCCGTGCACGTTGCCGGTGAAAAGGAGCGGATTTAGGTTCGCGCGGGCCGAATAGAGCGCCGCCGTGTAGCCCGCGGGGCCGGAGCCGATAATGATAACGTCTTCGATAGCTGCCACTATGCCTATTATGTCCCCGCCGCTTTGAGCCGCGGGCCTCCGCTGCGCTCTGCGCAAGCTCCGGAAGAGTCTGCGCAAGCCCCGGAAGAGTCTGCGCAAGCCCCCGCAGAGTCTGCGCAAGCTCCGGAAGAGTCTGCGCAAGCCCCCGCAGAGTCTGCGCAAGCCCCCGCAGAGTCTGCGCAAGCCCCCGCAGAGTCTGCGCATGGCCCGTTAGGATAGAATTTGGCAGCAGGAGGGAAAAATTCCATGTCAAACAGAATCGAAAGAAGCGCGATTGCGCTCAAAGACCAACTTACGCAGGCCATTGCCGGAGCTACCGCGTTGGGAGTCGGATGGCCCGCCGACGCGCCGACCATTGCCGAAATGACGACCGCCCGAGACAATCTCGGCACCTCGATCACCGACACCGAAACGAAAGAAGCCGCCTGGAAAGTGGCCGCGCAGCTCAAGAAGACGCGGGTTACCGCCGGGATGGACGTCATGGTGGACGTGGACCGCGTGACCGATATGCTCTACGGGCCGGATGGCGCGCAAAAGACGAGCTTCGGCCTTCCGCCGAAGGGGGCTCCGCTGCCGCCGCTGCACAAGCTAATCGAAATTGCCGTGACGGACGGGCCGTTTTCGGGCTCCGTTAAGTTCGATTGGGAGAGCATCGCGTCCGCTGCCTACGAAATACAGTGGTCGACAGCCTCGAACTTCGCGACGATGGTTGGCTCCGCCGTGGCATCCTCATCCTCGGACTATGTGATCAGCGGCCTTACGCCTGGCACCCAATACTGGATGCGCGTTCGCCCGATTCGCGGCGGCGAACTTGCCGAATGGAGCGACCCCGCGACGCGCGTCGCGCCGCTTTAAAGGCGGATGGGCATTTCGTAGACTTCGGCGCGGACGGGGCCGGCTTCCGTCGCGATTTCGACTTCGTGATCTTTCAAGGACGCGGGGATCATCGCGGCGGCGATCGGCCCGAAGTCCGGCGATTCCGCTGCGCTCGTTATGGCTCCGGTCTGTTCGATCTTGTCTCCCGCGGCGACGGGCTCTTCCGCAATGAGCCCCACCCAGCGCCGGTTGGCATGCCCGCGCGACCGGATGCGTTCGACGATCTCCTGGCCCGTGTAGCAGCCTTTTCCAAAGCTGATGCGGCTCTCGATGAAGGCCGCTCCCATCTCCATGGCGAGCGTCTTGTCGGTGATGTCTCGGCCGTAGACCGGCATGCCGCTCTCGATGCGCGCAGCCTCCCACGCCGGCGCGGAAACCGGAGGGACTGAGGCAACGAGCGCCGCTGCCCCCTTCTTTTCCGCGCGAGGCGCCATAACGTCCCACCCGCCGGAGCCGGTTCTGTCGCTTCGCAAGATGCGCAAGCCGTCGACCGCCCCCGCGTTCAGCCGCGGCAAGTCCACCGCTTCGCCTAAAACGTCCGTGCTCTCCGGGCCTTGGATGCTCCAGAGGCCATACTCATCCGACAAATCTTCGATGGCCACATCTTCCAGGATAAGCATCTTCTGCAGCCGTTCGAGCGCCGCATCGCGCGACGCTTCTGCGGTGGTTACGATGTATTCGTCGCCGATTGCCCACAGATCGCAGTCGGCCACGATCTGCCCTGTGGGGGTCAAGATGCAAAACTTCGCGTATCCGCCGTCGACAAGGTCGCGCAGATCGTTCGTCACCTGCCCTTGGAGCCATCCTTTGCGGTCTTCGCCGGTAATCCTGAACTTCGCCATGTGGTCGAAGTTTATTCTTCCGCAGCTTTGCCTGAGGAGGGCATACCCGGCGTCGAGCGACGTTTCTTCAACTTCCAAGTTTGTGGATTCCATAGACACTTCCGTTAACACAAATGTATACGGCTTTTATGCGGCGCGGGTGCCAGAGTGTCTCTGCTGATCTTGGCTCTGGGGGCCGGGCTCGTCGCCGGCGGGGCGTTTGGAAACGGCCGAATTTCGCATCTCGAAAGCGTCGCCGCGGCAAATTTGGCCTCGCGATTGGGTGTGACGGGCGGCGTGAAGGTCGACGTAGAGGTGGACGGGATTGTCGGCGCGCTTTTCGGACGATTATCTTTCGCGGAAATCTCCGCCGCGGGCTTCCGGATAGATAGTTTGCCGATACTCGTGGAGGACGGGAGCAAACGCGGAAGCATCGGCAGCCTGCGGCTGCGGTTTCGGGACTTTGTCATTCGCGGACTGCCTGTCGTCGAGCTTTCCGCAGACATTCCCGGCTGCCGCTTCGACCTCGGCGAAGCGACCCACGGCCGCATTCGGCTTACCCGATCCGGCGCCGGCCGGGCCTTCGCCCGTCTTTCAGAGGGCGGATTGGCAACGTATATCGCCCACAAGTTTCCAGCGCTCAAGAACGTCGTCGTCCGGCTCGACAAGTACAAAGCATTTGTCGAAGCGGAGGTCGCGTTCATGGGGGCACATGGCAAGGTTTATGTTATCGCCGATGTCGTGCCGCGCTCCACGCAGCTTTGGCTTGAAAACTGCATCGTTTTCTTCAACGACCATCGTCTGCGCGACGGTTCAGGAGATCGCCTGGTCGCGTCATTGAATCCGGTCGTCGACGAGGCTCGCGACTTGGGGCTCGGGCATTCGTTCAATATGCAGAAAGTTGTATCGAAGGGCGGATTCTTGACGATTACCGGCTCGGCTGCGATTCCGAAGGCTGCGGATTTGGATCTACCGAAACAAGCTTTGCCGTAGCCTCGTCGAGACCGACGTCCGTCATTCCGATCCGGATTACAAGCGCCGGCCACCGCTGGCACATTTTCACCGTCGCTCCAGGCAAGACTCCGAAGGATACAAGCTTGCG